>PSLF01000002.1 GCA_040289475.1 Acidimicrobiia bacterium
GAAGATAAGGACTGGTCGAGTCAACGAGTCTATTAGCCAAAGTTCCTCCCGCCCATTTTGAGCGCTGAATAGCACGATGTTTGGCAGCTTTTGAATTGCAAGCCTGCTACGTTCACCGTAGTTATCCTATGCTACGCAGTCTTCGATGGATCGATATATGAGAAGAATTAGGCGAATAGCGTTAGGAAACGACTTTTTGCAGGCTATTGCGGTACTGGGAGTCTCGTCGCTTTTCGGTATTGCAATGTGGTACTGGCTGTGGCCGTTCGGCTTGCGGCTCCAGCTTGCGCTGGTTGGCGGAGTTTCGTTCGGAGCATTTTGTTCGCTTGGCTCCTGGCTACGCTCTCGAGATATCGAGTGGGAGCGGACCCATACCAGAGCACTGCCGCTCACTTTCAGAAGGCGAGTTCGTCGTCTCTGATTCGGAGTCTCTGAAACGGACCCAGCGCGCATAACATTCCGCCCGATACAGGTGACTCGATAGAGACTGGAGAGTTCTGAAGGCCAGCCGCTATTGGAGCGACTCTAGTACTTCTTCGTCCGGGTATACAGCTCTCACGACAGTCTTTATTCCACCTCTTATGTTGAACTCAGCTTCGACAATCATTCTCTTTGGCTCTACAGCTGCAACGAGATCGGAGAGGATGGTGTTCGTTACCTCTTCGTGGTAGTGCCCTTCGTCTCTGAAAGACCACAGGTAGAGTTTTAGAGACTTTAGTTCGACGAGTTTGGGACCGGGCACGTAAGCGATTCGGACTACGGCAAAGTCGGGTTGCCCGGTTCGAGGACAGACACAGGTGAACTCTGGGCACTCAAGCTCCACTACGTAATCTCTCTTGGTCTCGGGGTTAGTAATAGCCTCTAGCTCTCTTGATGGAGTAGTCGGCATTTCGAACTCCTTATCCTTCCCAGAAATCGCACACCGCGTCGGCAAATGCTTTGGGGCGCTCAAAAGGCGCAAAATGAGTAGCGTCTTCTATCTCTCGATAAATCGCGTTCTTTTTCATCGAGGCAAGAGCGGATGTGTCGAGAAATCCACCCTTTGGCGAGCGGGATCCCTGCATGAGCAAGATGCGGTGTTCTAGACCAACAAGCCTCGCGTATCCGTCGTGCTGTCCACCGGCTATGTAATTGACAGCTTCTATCTCTGGAGGACAGGCGAGCTTCACGCCGGCTGGACGCGAGGAGGGATCGGGGACGAGAGCGGTTTTCACGTATAGCTCGAAAACATCCGGATCGAAGAAGGAATAAGGAGGCTTGGATCCAAGTCTTTCCCGACACTCTTGCACCGATGCAAACGAGAACCTTCGCCTTCTAGCCTGAGGCACGAGGGGATTTGCGCTCGGATCCCAGCCAGCTACTCGCTCTGGGATTGCGATAATAGGCTCGAATAGGCTCAATGAGGCGAACAACTCGGGTACCTCGGAGGCGGCTATCGCTATTATGGCTGCCCCCATCGAATGTCCGACAGCCTCTACAGGCCTGCTATCTCCTTTCGTTAGCGCTTGGATTATCTCGACGAGGTCGCAGGCCTGACGGTGCCAGTCGTAGTTGTCAATATTTGGATCGGGTTTTGAAGACAATCCTTGGCCTCTCAAATCGTAGAGGATGTGTCTTGTACGGGGGCGGCACTCCAGCGCTCGCAGTACCGGTAGCCACATCCGTGAGGAGAAACCGTTGGCGTGTACCCAGACGGCCACGTAGTCGCACTCCTCCGGACCCAGCTCCCAGACAGCCAGAGCAACGCCGTCGGAGCTATGTATGTATCGGGGATTCTGGGTCTCTACAGAATGCGCTGTTTTTGAATCGATCAAGATGCGAGCCTCCATTTCCATTTGGACAGCTATCCTCATAGACATGTCGATTATCTCTTGTGTTGCTGAGACCTCCCAAGCTCGAGCATCGAGACGAGTGGTCGGAGTATTAGCGTTATGGCTTGCAGTTGGCTCGATTGTGCAGCTCGCACTGGCAACTGGTGCAATTGCTCAGAGTCCCCCTCAGAAACCCAATTCTCCCGAGATAGCCTCGATTGACAGGGATCTAGCCGAAGTGCTCGGAGAGCTCGAGCGCTTGGGGGAAGAGGAGCAGATAGCTACCGAGGCTTACCTCAGAGCTCAGGACGAGCTTGAAAAGGCAAGTATTGCTGAAGCATCCACCAGAGCTGTAGTGGACGAGATGAGGGGCCGGCTTGTTAACGCGCGCGCGGTGCTGGCTATGCGAGTAGCCGCTGCGTACAAGCGGGGGAGCGATTGGGGATATCGCCTTTCCTTGCTGCTTCAAGTGAGGAGCTTGGGTGAGGTGGGTATAGCTTCCAAGGTTGTTTCAGTGGTTGTAGGTCAAGACCAACGTACTGTGGCGGCGTGGAAAGAGGCCGAGGCAGATCAGGCCGAGGCCGAGGCTGCTCTATCTAGGGTTACCGAAGAAAAAGCCGCTTTTGCCAAAGAAGCATCCATTCGACTCCAGGAGATCCAGCGCGCAATCGAGACAAAGCAGAACTATCGCGCAAGCCTAGAAAGCCACAAGCGGGCCCTCCTGGAAGCTTATGAACAAGAACAGCGCCAGCGTGAACAGCAGGCTGCAGCCGCTGTTACAAGTTCTGACAAAGGGAGGTTTCGTGTCGCTGGAGCAGCCTCGGATAGAGTCGCCCGAGCAGTCGAGATCGCTCTTGGCCAGCTGGGCAAACCCTACCGTTTCGGAGCATCGGGACCAGATGCTTTTGACTGCTCGGGACTCGTGATGTACGCCTTCGAACAGGCAGGCTTGAGCGGCATTCCTCACAGGGCTGACCTACAGTACTTTCTCTCAGACCGCCATCCCTCAAGAGCAGAGCTCATGCCGGGAGACCTTGTCTTCTTCTCTAAACCCGGAACTCCTGAGGGCGTTCACCACGATGGCATATACGTTGGTGACGGAATGATGGTCCACGCGCCGCAGACCGGTGACGTGGTCAAGGTGTCGAGCATTGATCGTTCCGATTACTTCGGGGCCACTCGGTTAGCATGATTCAGCGTAGATGGAGAGGGCATGGATAAAACTATGAGTTCGAGTAACGATTTTCCTGGGGAAGCCTCGCCTAATTCGGCGGGCTACGCATCACCCAACGAGGCATTCGTTGCTACCCAGTATCATCGAGGGTACCCTACGGTTTCCCAATCTCCGCCGCCTGCGTACCAGGTGTCTACGCAGTATCCCGTGACTTCTGCTCAGCAGATTCCTGCCTCTGTTCAATCTCCACCCACGCTTTTGGTCACTACGACCGACGGCATCGACGGCAAGAGAATTAGCCAGTATCTGGGTGTAGTTGCTGGCGAGGTAGTGCTGGGCACCTCGATAACGAAAGACATAAAGGGTTCTGTTAGGGGATTTGTTGGAGGAAGGTCGTCGTCTTACGAAAAAGAGATTCGTCAGGCCCGGCAACTCGCTACCCAGGAGATGGTACTAGTAGCGCAGCAGATGGGGGCAACGGCAGTTGTAGGAGTCTCCTACTCTTACGTGACGGTCAACGCTTTGGTCATGGTGGCAGCCACGGGCACGGCTGTTCGCACTGAAGACCTGTGATTCTTTCCAAATCAGCTAATCGAAAGCCTCCGGCCTTGTGGTTCGACAACAAGTCGGAAGTGAGCCTAGATCGGCTTTTGCGGCCGTGAGACTATTTTCACCCTGTGATACTGCTTTCCAAAAGCGCGGCACTCTTCGTCGGTGGGAATCCAAATGTCAACCTTCTTACCTAACGGCCCCCGATCCTTCACGGTGAAGGTGCCGACTCCTTCGATGGATATGACAGTTCCGAGGGGGAGAAATCCTGGGGAAGTAGCTGCTGTCGACGTATCTGGCGGCGATCCAGACGCGGTATTGGATTTCATTGTGTAACAGGTAATGAGAAGCACACCCAGGTCGTCAGGGTTCGCTTCTATGTTGGGCGCAGAATTTGCGCTCGGGGATTTTGCCGATGCGGCTGGGCGCGGCTTGGCTACACCGGTCGGAGGGGGCGTATTCGTTTGAGGAACGGCGGTTCTCGGAGCCACGGGAACAGGTTTGGCCGGAACAGCTTTGGGGTAGAACATACCACTGCTTTTCAACTCAGGGATGCTCACCGCGTCGGGCCCCCCGATAGGTGGAGCGAGAAGATCCCTACTTAGAGGATCTCCAGCTCTGGAAGACCCGTACGGCGTTACAGCTAGGTACGCTGTCGCTACGGTGGCCACCAGAAATGCCTGTGTCAGTAACCGGTGGCGCTTGCGTATTCGAATGGGGCCAGAAGACCCCGCACATGCCCGCTTCCACATAGGGGCCTACAATACATGACTCGGCCCTCAATGTCACGTATCTCGTGAAATTATTCACAAGGAAGGACAGACATGAGTACTTTCCGCAAGCCCAAGCAGGCTCTTAAGCGATCCAAGGCGGGCGTAGAGAGCAGCGGTCTCCTCTCTTCGAGCTCGAAGGGCAATAGGAAGGAGGATCAAAGATCAGCATCTCGAGATGCAGAGGCCAAAAGGGCCCGAGAGATCGCAAAGAGGCTGGCCAGTCAATACCCAAACGCAGAGACAGCGCTCGTCTATAGGAACCCCTTTGAGATGCTCGTGGCCACGATTCTTTCGGCTCAATGTACCGACGCAAAGGTGAACGAGGTAACTCCAGCGTTGTTCGATACGTATCCAGGGCCCGAGGAGCTGGCAGCAGCGAGGTTAGAGGACGTGGAAACGCTGATTCGGCCCACCGGTTTTTTTCGCAACAAGGCGAAGACACTAGTGGCGATGGCGTCGATGTTGGTAGAAGAGTTCGGCGGTGAGGTACCTAGGCGCATGGAAGACCTCGTGCGCCTGCCGGGGGTCGGGCGAAAGACAGCAGCAGTAGTACAGAGTACAGCGCTCAAGAATGAGTTCCCCGAAGGTCCAGAGGGTATAGCTGTCGACACTCATGTGTTCCGGATCGCGAAACGTTTGGGGCTATCGGACAAGAACGATCCCGATGGGGTCGAGCGAGACCTCACGAAGCTTCTTCCTCGCAGTGAATGGGGCGATTTTGCACTTCGTCTCATCCTGCATGGGCGGCAAGTTTGCAAAGCCCGCAAGCCGTTGTGCGGAGAGTGCGTGCTAAACGATGTCTGTCCCTCTGCAGGCATCGTCGGATGACTAGAGTCGTTATTGTTGTCGAGGTCCTCCTGCAGTGGCGGCATGCGAGGGACCGAGAACTGTTTTTGGGATCGCCCTACACAGGTGAGTAGTCCCCGTGGCGAGGTCCGCTCGAATTTACAGATTTCTAACTGTAGAGAACGATTTTTCGCACACTTTAGTGCCAACCTTCTGTACAGAAAAACGCCCAATTGGGAATGTGCCGCTGGCACATGTAACAACGTCAGCCGAATACCCTAACGAAGGAGGTTGGCTTCGATGAGGAAGTGGAGAAAGATGTCGGTCGCGATAGTTGCTGCTGCGGTGCTGGGAGGACTGCTGCTTGCTTCCGCAGCACTGGCTCAAGACAAGGGATCTGACCAAGGGGCAGGCTCCCACGAAGCCGCGGCGGAAGCGAATAAGAACCCAGGACGCTGGGGCCAGAAGATCAGGGGTGTCATAGGTCGCCACACGATGAGAGAGAGCAGGGAAATCTTTTTGAACGGAAAGACCGTAGTGGTCAAGACCTACAAAGGCCAACTGGTTTCATCTGGAGACTCGAAGCTGACAATCAAGTATTTGGATGGCACCACAGGCGATGTCCAACTGGTAGGCGAAGTTAAGGTGTGTGCAAACGGAAACGCTCAAGCCGGCTTAGGCGATCTGCAATCCGGCAAGCCGGTCAGGATTCATACGGCGACGAATCTTCCGAGAGGGGATGTATCCGTCGTAATCCAGGCATCAAGCAAAGACGAGTTGAAAGGCTGCAGGGATCTCGTCGACTCGATCCGAGATAGACTTCGGGCTGAAGCAGGCGCATCTGAGGCCCCCTCGCAGCCATGAGGAACTCCTAAGAAAGCGGTCGAGCTCTCTCGGGAGCGCTGGACCGGGATACGGTTCAGCGCTCCTTTACATTTGGAGGATGGTCAAAACGCCGGCCATGCGTTGGTCGTTTGGGGTCACTGGATGCGGTGACCCGTACCTACCGCTGCAATACGAGGTAGAGATAGCACGAAGCGCGCACCATGGGGATCCCGATGTTCGTATGTGAGAGTTCCTCCGTGTGCCTCGGCCAAGCCTTTGGCAATGGCAAGTCCTAGGCCCACCCCTGACGATCGCCTCGTAGAAGAGGAGTCCACTTGGACGAAGCGGTCGAAGATGGCCCGACGCTTTTCTTCGGGCACACCGGGTCCTTCGTCTTCCACGAATACTCGATAACCGCCTTCGAAAGAGCGGATTCCGATGACTACCGTGCCATCCCCGTACTTTAGGGCGTTAGAAACCAGATTCGTCACGATCTGTTCTACTTTCGACTCGTCTGCCTGGACCACCGGCTGCTCGGCAGCAGGCAAATCAACACGGATTTGCATCCCTTTCTCTGCCGCCTGGGAGGCGTACTGTTCGGCAACTCTGTCGACCACTTTGGACAAATCAACTCTGGTGATTTCCAAAGACAGCGCGCCCTCCTGAAGGCGACTCATGTCCAAGAAGTCGTCGATGAGTTTGGACAATCGCTCGGCTTGGGCATCGATGATAGAAAGGAAGCGTCTTTGCTTGTCCTCCGGCAGCGTGCCTATTCCTTCCATCAAAGAGCTGGCGAAGCCACGTATAGATGTGAGCGGGGTGCGGAGCTCATGGCTGACCACGCCCAAAAGCTCGCTTTTCATGCGATCCAGATCGGTGAGACGTCGAACCGCTTCTCGCTCGGCCGCAAATGCACCTGCATAGCCTAGGTAATGGGAAAACTCTTCTGCGACCCTCTGCAGAAGGCGCATCTCTGCCGAGGTGAACTCTGGGCCTTCTGCCGGCCTTACGGCGACGACAAAACAGGGCTGGCCGGCCGAGGGAACAAACCCGACCCAAAACGTTGGTGGGGACTGAGGCCCGAGCTTGCCGCTTGGAAACACCGCGACCATTCCGGTTTTGGGGCGTTCACCGGGTCTAGGCCTGACATTTAGGGAGAGTTCGATCAAGTGGCGGGTAGCGTCCCATGCGGCTCTTTCCATCAACCGGGGTATTGAGGGGGAGCCCTGCTCGGTGTATGGCGTGTGTCCGGAGTCGTACTGGCTCACCATTCGATAGGGCTTATCAGTGGAAGCAGCCTTCCCTTCGGATGATGTCAGCGCGGCAAATTCTAGGGGAGAAGTGGTAACAACATAGGCCGCTCCACATACGGCTCCTAATCCTCTTGCTAATGTATGTAGACACTCGGACAGCATCTCTTCTACGTTGCCGAGTCGGCGTGCCTTGGAAAGCAGGACGTTCAATACCTCAGCGTGGTATGCCTGTCGTCTTGCAGCCTCGACGATTTCTTGAGACTCTATGGCCAATCCCAGCAAGGATCCTGCGGCCTCCACGGCAAATACAGTCAATGACTCGGATCCTTTGACGCCTCTGAGCTCGGGACGAATCTGTCGAAACCCCACTGCTAACAGACCCTTCGTTCCCATCCTGGTCACCAGGGGCTCGAGGATGACGTCTACGAGCCCTTCTGCTGCTATCCAGTCGTCAACTGCGCCAGAGGGTTGTTCGGGGACTGATAAGAGAATCACTCGTTCTCCCCCCTGAAGGACTCTGGATACAGGGGTATAGCTCATTTTGTTCTCGATTCCACCAGCAGCTGGCCCTCTGCTCCCAAGAACGTCTGCGACTTTGTACGTGTACTCCAACCCGGGAACGACCAGAGCGCCAAAGTCGGCTGCGCACAAGCGAGCTACGAATTCGATGGCACGAGATGCCACTTCGAGCGCCGGCTCTCCTGCGGTGATTCTCTGAAGCAGGCCGGCTATCGACTCCAGCAAGACAGTCTCACTCCAGCTACTTGGCTGTTGAGGATCGAAGAATGAACCTGAGGCACTAGTCGATGTAGTCACTTCGCTACCGTCACCGTGGCATGCGTCATTGGTATCTTGAGGACAGTTTTTCAACAAAACCTGCGACCAGGTTGGCAAGCTCGTCGGGAGCTTCTGCTGGTAGCGTGTGTCCGACACCTTCAAGGACAACCATCTCCGAATCCGGTATGAGCCTGTGCATTGTCTCCATCACGTACAGGGGAGTCATGACATCGGCTGTGCCCGCGACTAACAATACAGGGATGTTCAAGGTGGGTAACAGATCGGTTGCGTCTTGGTAATCCATGGCCTTGAACATTCTCAAGAGAAGTATCGGATCCAAGGCTCCGAGTCCCTCGAAGTAGTTGCGCATCGCTTCTGCTGTCGCTCTTGGCCCGACCATTCTCGCAATCTTTCCAATAGCGAAAGGGAGCGGCGTGCGAAAGGCTCCGTGCCACAGAATTCTGGCAGGGATCGCTGCCATCTCTGCTAATGGCTCCAATACCGACACGGCCACACGCGCGAGTGGAAAACCATATAGATCTCCGAGGGGTCGTCTGTGGGGGCCTGCCACCGCCACTAATCCTGCAGCAGCTCCCGGATTGATGCGGATTGCTTCTAGGGCGACTTGTACCCCAAAGGAGTGACCCACCACGATTGCCGTGTTCATTCCGAGTTCTTCCATGAGACAGAGCAGATCACGGGAAAAAGATGGAACTGTGATCTCCGAGGGGTTGCACGGATCCGACGATGCTCCATGGCCCCTGTAGTCCCATAGAACAACCCTAATTTTTTCGGCGATACTAGATACGAGCGAGTCCCAGTACGCATGCGCTACGCAGGCAATCCCGTTGCACACAACTACCGGAAGAAGGCTTGTTTGTCTGGGGTGTGGTCCGAAGACTTCGTAGGCTATCTCGGTGCCGTCAAACGATTCGAATACTCCAACCGAATGGGGCTGGAGATCGACAATAGGCGAGCCAGGTGTTTTGTGACCCGCGTTGTTCAGTCCCGAGTTCACCATTGGAGCCTTCGTTCTGAGGTCATCAAAAAGTTTGGACAACCATGGGCCTGATTTCACGACTTCTTCGTGACAGCGGCGTCATAAGATCGTTCGGACGCCAAAGGCTGCTGTTTAGATGTATCTTCCCATGCCATTTTCGGCCGGTGCACGTGCATGCTTCACTGGTTGTGCTCGGCTAGATTGATTTCTACGGAGGGTGGTTTGCTCAAGAAGTACTACGTCGAGTCGGAAAAAGACGCAACATCGCTGGTAGACTCGGTTAGACGATCAGCCGCATCGGGGGTGTCAACCTCCGCTGGGGCACTCGAAGCAGAGGTGGCGTCCATAATCGACGCCGTGCGCCAAAAAGGCGACATCGCTCTGTACGAGTTCACTAAGCACTTCGACGGAGTCGACCTAAGCGATAGGGGATTTGAAGTTTCGCCCGCGGCATTGGAAGCGGCCCTTCAAGAGATCCCTCACTCGGCTGTTACAGCTCTCGCGCGAGCAGTTGACCAAGTGCGGGCGTACTTCAAAGAGCAGTATGCCGCCGTCGCCTCCGAGTTTCATTTCCAACGGGGCGGAATCGATGTGCGTTTTGTGGTGCGACCGGTCGAAAGTGCAGGGATCTATGTGCCCGGCGGCAGGTATCGCTACCCCTCTTCTGTGATCATGACAGTAGTACCGGCAGTCGTAGCCGGAGTTCGGTCCGTAACGCTCTGCACGCCTCCCACTCCCAGGGGTGGCCTGGATCCATTGGTGGGGGCGGCAGCCCGCTTGGCTGGCGCCCACAGGGTCTTCACTTTGGGGGGAGTCCAGGCGATTGCTGCGATGGCGTATGGAACCGAGACAATTCCCCAAGTCGACGTCGTCGTCGGACCGGGGAATGCCTATGTGGCATGCGCTAAGCGCATGGTATTCGGGCAAGTCGGAATAGAGGCCGTTGCCGGCCCTTCTGAGCTGGTGGTCGTAGCGGACGACTATGCACCCTGGGATCTGGTCGCTACCGACTTGGCTGCACAAGCAGAACACGGTCCAGGTGGACTAGCGATTGCGGTGGTGTTTTCGGAAAAAGCAGCCGAGGCGCTAAACAAAGCAGTTACAGAGGAGGTCGCAAAAGACTCACGCGATCAGTTGCGTAAAACCATGCAAGCCGGAGGGGCCATTGCTGTTTGTAGAGACGAGGAATGTGCGTTGTGGGTTGTGCTCGCTGCTGCCCCTGAACACGTACAGGTGATGATGCGAGAGCCAGCTCGCTGCGAGCGTTTTGCCGACAGAATCAATTGTGCTGGCGTCGTGTTTTTGGGCTCTTCTACGCCCGCACCTTATGGTGACTACATTGCCGGTCCGAGTCATGTGCTTCCCACAGGCGGCTCGGCTAAGTTTGCCAGCGGGCTCGGAGTGTACTCTTTTCTTAGGTATCAAAACTACGTCGTGAACTCGGGTATTTCTGAAGAGTTGGAGCAGGCCGCTTTTGAACTAGCTTCGGTGGAGGGTATGGTTGCGCACGCTCGCTCCATACAACGCCGGCGTTCTCGAGGGGAGGTACCATTCCAGGCGCCAGGAGGGGCCGCGGCGGCCATAGAGGATCCGTCGTGAAAGGAAGTTCAGACTTGGATTCCGCCGGATCTGACACTGTGAGCTCGGGGTCGATCACGAGAGCCGCTCCAGCCGCCAGGCCCAACGTCCGACTCCTACAGCCCTACAAACCCTCGCTGCGTTCTGCACGCGTGTTGCTCGATGCAAATGAAGCTCCAACCACGCCAAAGCGAGTCAGGGAGCGGTTAGAGGAGCGATTAGCCTCCTTGGACCTCAACCGATACCCTTCGCGGATACGGGCCAGAGAAGTCGCCGCAATGCTGGAGTCGCTTCACGGCGCTTCAGAAAGCAAAGTCGTGATGGGAAACGGCTCGAATGAGATCCTCTTAGCGATACACCTAGCATTTGGTGGGCCTTCGAGACGAGCCGTGTACTTTGAGCCCACCTACACCGTGTATTCAGCGATCTCCGCAATTGTTGGGACCAAGGCAGTGGCCGTGCCGAGGGACGAGAGTTTCGATATTTCGACATCGTCTCTTGAACAGGCGGCAAGCTACCGGCCCTCGATCGTCCATTTGTGCAGTCCAAACAACCCAACTGGAAACGAGGACCCACCTGGCTTCGCAAAACGCGTTGCCTCGGCTTTTCCCGATGCTTTGGTAGTTGTGGACCGAGCCTACGCACCTTTTGGTGGCGACTCTGCAGAGGCAGATTTATTGAAGACAGGAAACCTTGTGATCGTGAGGACGTTTTCCAAGGCAGCCGGGTTAGCCGGACTGCGTATCGGCTATGCCCTGGCTCCCAAAAGCGTCGGCGAAATGCTCGAGAAAGCAGTTCTCCCCTACAACGTCGACGCAGTTTCCCTGGAAGCCGCAGCAGCATGTATAGAGGAGGCGGAATCCGTGCGGAAGCAAGAAGACGAACTCGCAAAAGAACGAGACCGAATCTTTTCCGCAATCCGTTCCCACCGAGAGCTAGTCGCATTTCCTTCGGCTGCAAACTTCGTTCTTTTTGGACCACGCGGGGCCGGCTCGGCTAGGAAGTCGTATAGAAGTGATTCCGAGCGGTTACGCCTTACTGAGATGGCACAACGCATTTTCTCGTTCCTTCTCGAGAAATCAGTGCTTGTTAGAGACTGCACTTCCTGGCCGGGGTTAATCGGTTGTCTCAGGGTGAGTGCAGGACTTCCTGTCGAAACAGACCATTTCATCACAGCTCTCGAAGGAGCTGTTGCTAGGATCAAGCCGTGAGTAGGCACTCTCGCATAGTTCGAACCACCAAAGAGACTACGATCGAGGTCATTCTGGAGTTGGATGGCATGGGCCGTGTGGAAGTCGAAACCGGGATCGGCTTCTTCGACCACATGCTAGAGCAGTTGGGGCGCCATTCTGGGACAGACCTACAGTTGCGGGCACGCGGCGATCTTCGGGTAGATCAACATCACACCGTCGAGGATTGTGGTCTGACACTGGGAGCTGCACTTGCGGAAGCGCTCGGCGATAAAAGGGGGATAAAGCGGTTCGGGCACGCTTTAGTCCCACACGACGAGGCGCTGGCCGAGGTAGCTCTCGATTTGAGCGGACGCCCGTTTCTCAGATACCAGGTGCCACCGAAGATGCCCAGTGCGGGGGAGTTTCCGCCACACCTGGCTCACGAGTTTTGGAAGGGCTTTTCGACCGCTTCCGGAACCACACTCCACGTGCTCTTGAGAGAAGGAAAAGACCCACACCACTGCCTGGAAGCGATATTCAAGGCGGTAGGCAGAGCCCTCGGGGATGCGATTACGCTTGGCGAGCGAGGATCCGGAGAGGTGCCCTCTACAAAGGGGGTGCTTTGACCGAAGATCTTGTCGCTGATTTCAAGGGTGTCGAGGATAGCCGAGTAGATCAAGTAGGCTCCGAGAATCGCTACACTCCGCGCATAGCCGTTATCGATTACGGGATGGGAAACCTTCACTCCGTCGTCAAGGGTCTTCAGAGAGCAGGGGCGGATGCATATACAGTCGACACTCCGGATACGCTAGGAGCCCCTGACTCCCTGGTACTTCCGGGGGTTGGAAACTTTGGAAAGTGTGTTTGCAACCTTCGGCGCGCGGGATTCGATTCCGTGGTATCGCAGTGGATAGAGGAAGATCGCTTTTTTCTTGGGATTTGCTTGGGCCTTCAGCTTTTATACGCTTATAGCGAGGAGGCAGAAGAGCCCGGTTTGGGCATTGTAGATGCACCGGTACTACGTCTTCCAAAGACAGTCAGGGTTCCCCACATGGGATGGAACACAGTGAGAGCTAAGGTATCTCCTCGAATCGCTGCTGGATCAGCATCCGAAAGTTCTACCACGTCTTCGAACTCCCTAGGACTCGCTGTCTCGAGGGATACAGATGTGACGCAGACCTCCGAAGGTGTGTACAGCTTGAACACAGCAAACGGCAAGTACTTCTACTTCGTTCACTCGTATGCGGCACCGGTCGCTCCGGCCGGCTCAGAGGTAGTGTTGGTTACGGACTATGGAACGGAGTTTGTAGCTGGCTTTCAGCGTGGCCGCGCGTGGGCTACTCAGTTCCATCCCGAAAAGAGCGGAACCGCTGGACTAGCCCTCCTCGAATCTTTCGTTGCGGCTTCCGCGGCATCGGGAGTCAATTCAGGCAAGAAGTGATAGAGGTATATGCGGCCATCGATATCTTGGGGGGGCAGTGCGTCAGGCTCAAAAGGGGGGATTTCGCCAATCCTATTGTGTATGGGGATCCAGTGGAAATGGCAGAGCGCTGGCAATCGGCTGGGTGTGACTGGCTGCACGTCGTGGACCTCGATGGGGCGCTTTGTGGAAGATCGGTCAATGTCTCGAAAGTAGCAGCAATCATCGCGACAACTTCCCGCCCGGTTCAGCTAGGGGGAGGGTTGCGGGACAGAGATGCTGTCGAGGCGGCTCTGGGAGCGGGCTGTGAAAGGGTAGTCCTGGGATCTGCCGCGGTTATCGATCCTGCGTCAGCCACGGAGATGGCACGCGCTTGGCGAGGACGAGTGGCTTTAGCTTTGGACATTAAAAGAGGTGAGATCGCTGTAGAGGGATGGACTAAAGGGTCAGGGATCACTGTAGACGAGGCAATTGGAATGTTAGCGGAGGCCCCATTTGCATCTGTCGTCGTGACCGACATTGCCCGCGATGGGCTAATGAGGGGGGTTGCCCTAGAAACCGTCGAGGAGGTTCTCGAAGTCACGCCTTGGCCGGTGATCGTATCGGGCGGCATTTCGTCTCGAGAAGATGCTGAAGCAATAGCGGACTTGTCGCACAGGCATCGTAGGGGACACAAGTTGCGGGGAGTGATCGTAGGGCGGGCGTTGTACGAAGGGGCAGTGACGATAGCCGAAATCAAAGCGGCTTTGGAAGGATGAAGTGCTGGCTACGAGAGTCATTCCTTGCCTCGATGTCGCGGGGGGGCGGGTAGTAAAGGGGATCGAATTTGCAGACTTGAAAGACGCTGGCGACCCGGTCGAGCTGGCTCGCTATTACGGATCTCAGGGTGCAGACGAGATCGTTTTTCTAGATATAACAGCCTCACAGGAGGGACGCAAAGCCACCTTAGAGATAGTCTCGAGGGTTGCTGAGACAGTTTTCATACCGCTTCTCGTAGGTGGGGGGGTTTCCTCGGTAGACGACGTTCGTATGCTCCTAAGGGCTGGGGCAGACAAGGTCTCGCTCAATACTGCGGCGGTAGAGCGACCCGCACTTTTAGCGGAGGCTGCAACGGAATTTGGGTCCCAGTGTGTAGTTCTGGCTATCGATGCTCGAAAAAGAGAGACAGGTCGCGGATGGGAAGTTTTTACCTATGGGGGTCGCAAGCCTACCGGTGTAGACGTCGTCTGGTGGGCCCAGGAAGGCGAGCGGCTGGGCGCCGGGGAAATCCTGCTAACTTCGATGAATCGAGATGGCACAACGGGCGGCTTTGATTTGCAGCTTCTTTCTGCAGTTACTGGCGCAGTTAGTGTTCCGGTAATCGCCAGCGGAGGTGCTGGATCCCCGGAGCACTTTGCAGAGGCCGTTCTAAAGGGTGGTGCCTCGGGCGTGCTTGCCGCGTCGATCTTTCACTACGGCGTGTACTCGATATGCGACGTTAAGCGACATATGGCAGCCTCTGGTATCCACGTTAGATTTTGACTCGAGTAGGGCCAGGGAGCGACTCATCCAATCGTCCAGAGTACTTTGGTTCAATTCCAAGGTTCTCACGTCGCTAGAAACATAAGATCTCATTGTGATTTTTCCGTCGTCCCAAGAGGAAGAGCCGGTGGAAGACACATCCGAGCAGACAGTTTCCGAGCCTGTCGATGCCTTCAACATTTCTGCGATTGACTTCGGTCCTGACGGGTTGGTTCCAGCCGTCATTCAGGATGTCTCGGATGGGACGGTTCTGATGGTCGCCTACATGGACGAAGAGGCTCTTCGTAGGTCACTTTCTACTCGAAGAACGTGGTTTTACTCTCGTAGTCGCCAGCAGTATTGGTGTAAAGGCGAGACCTCCGGAAATCGACAGCACATCGTCGAGGCCTACTACGACTGCGACGGAGATACTCTCCTTTTCAAGGTCGTTCAAGAAGGCCAAGGGGCTTGTCACACTGGACAGCGGACGTGTTTTTACCGGTCTTTTTCCGAGGGTAGATAGGTCCATGGACCAAAATTTGCAAGCATCCATCATGCATCGCGAGAGGCTTTGAGATGGAGCCGAACATTCACCCAGGAAAAGACGGATTTCTGCGTTTGGCGGAAAACTTTTCAGTCGTTCCGGTGTGGGCGGATGTGCTCGCGGATTTTGAGACTCCGGTATCGGCCTACCTAAAGCTGGTCGGCGATTCCCCTGGTTTTCTTCTTGAGTCAGTGGAGGGCGGGGAGCGCTGGGGACGGTATTCATTCATAGGCCGCAATCCTCGTCTTGTTCTTGAGTCGAAGGATCGAGAGGTACGAGTGTCGGGTTCTGTGCCGGGGTGGACGCCCGAGCCGGGAGGTAGTCCCCTCGATGCACTGTCGGGTCTGATTTCTGCGTTCTCCAGCCCTACGATAGAGGAACTGCCTCCTCTCCACGGCGGTGTGGTCGGATACATCGGTTACGACGTAGTCCGCTTTATGGAGAAGGTTCCTTGCACTACCGAGGACGACTTGCAGATCGCGGATATGTCAATGTTTCTCGCAGAAGAACTTGTCGTCTTCGATCACTTGCTGCAGAAGATCCAGATAGTAGAGAACGTGTTCATCGACGGCGACCCGGCGTCTGGCTATGCAGAGGCGAAGTCCCGGATAGAGGCTGCCATAGCCCAGTTGTCTCACCCACTCAGATACGAACCCTGTGCGGCATCGTTGGAAGGGGTCTTGGAGAATGCCAGTTCTAACATGACGCCCGAGGAGTACCAAGATGCGGTCGAGCGGGCCAAGGAATACATAAAGGCGGGTGATATCTTTCAGGTGGTCTTGAGCCAACGCTTTTCGGTTCCGCTCGCAGTTAAACCTTTCGACGTCTACAGGGCGCTCCGCCTTTTGAATCCCAGCCCCTATATGTATTACATAAGCAATGACAAGGTGACCATCGTAGGCTCCAGTCCCGAGATGTTGGTGCGGGTAAGAGACGGAGAAGTCGTTACGCGACCTATTGCCGGGACCAGACGACGGGGGGTCACAGCTGAAGAGGATGCTTTTTTGGAGGCCGAACTTCTCGGCGATCCAAAAGAGAGGGCTGAACACGTAATGCTCGTTGATCTTGCCCGCAACGACATTGGTAGGGTCGTAGAGTTCGGCTCCTGTCGCGTCGACGATTTGATGATCGTGGAACGCTACAGCCATGTCATGCACATTGTTTCATCGGTGTCGGGGCGACTCTCGCCGGGCAATGATTGTATCGATGTACTAAAGGCAACTTTTCCTGCCGGCACCGTGACCGGCGCCCCCAAAGTACGAGCTATGGAAATCATCGACGAGCTCGAGAAAACTCGGAGAGGTCCTTACGCTGGTGTAGTTGGATACTTCGACTTCTCGGGAAATATGGACACGGCTATTACGCTCAGGACGATGGTTGCAAAAGGTGACACAGCGTACGTGCAAGCAGGCGGGGGAATAGTTGCTGACTCCGATCCCCAGCTAGAGCTAAAAGAATCTGAAAACAAGGCAAAGGCCGTACTCTCCGCTATCGCTGCTGCTCATAAAATGGGCGGCGCGGTGGCAGATCATTGAATAAGCAAGGTCCAAAGTGTCTAGCGAACGCGCCTCGCCCATCGAGTCGCTGGCTAGTTCTCGGGGAGCGCAGATAAGTCAAGTGGGCGGTGTGCGTACCGCTTACAGCTATGGAAATCTGGCTTGCGAGATCAGCGCGGTTTTGAAAGAGGCCGGGCTTTTCGACTTGTGGGTCCGGCCAGTGCTCTCCGTTATAGGCGAGGACTCTGCTTCTTTTTTACAAGGGCAGCTGAGCCAGGACGTCCAAAGCATGTCCGAGGACACCTGGCGCTTGTCTTTTCGACTGTTTCCAAACGGCAAGATAGAGTCGTTTCTTCGCGTGATACGCGGTCTCGGCGACGATGGATCCATGTTTTTGTTGGACACGGACCCCGGTTTTGGAGGCGCTCTGCGTGACTCGTTGTGTCGATACTTGATTCGCGTGAGAGTACGCTTGGAGGAGCCGAAGAGTATCGGGTTTTTGCGTGTGGCCGGGCCAGAGGCATCTCGAGTACTACAGAGCGTTGGTATCGCAGTGCCAAGCCGAACCGACGAGGTACTCTCCCAGCAAGTCGCAGGGATCGGTGCTTCTCTTAAAGTTCTCGAGGCTTTGTATCCCGGTGCAGGACTTACCTCTCTTCAGGAGGGCATCAGGGCCTACGACATCCTGGTCGGTGAAGACGAGGCTGGTAGGGTCTGGAAAGCTCTTTCAGAAAAGGGTGCCACGCCGTGCGGGTGGATAGCGTTGGAGGCGTTTCGTATAGCGGCGGCCTTTCCATCTCTAGGGACAGAACTCGACGAGAAGACGATAGTCCAAGAGACGGGATTGGAGAAGATAGCAGTCTCGTTTCAGAAAGGTTGCTATCTCGGTCAGGAGCTAGTAGCCCGCATAGACTCTCGGGGACACGTGAACAGGTATCTGAGACGACTCAGAGCTAAAGAGCAATCTTCGAGTCCCAGTAGGGACGTTCTTTCCTCGACACCGCCGCCTGGGTCGAGGATCCTCTTCGAAGGACGACAGGTAGGCACAGTGACATCATCGGTGGCAGCTCCTTTTATAGGGACTGTGGCTTTGGCATACGTAAGACGCGAAGTGAGCGAAGGTAACTCAGTTATTGTCGATTGGAAAGACGGGCAGATCGAAGCGCTTGTAGAGAGCAGGCCCGAGCTAACGTAGAAATTACAACTGTTTTACTAATTGCTAATAGCTTCATCCGTAGAGGCTATCGAGTATAGGGACATGACGACACCGATCAAGTCTGTCCTTGTCGTAGAAGACGAAGAAAACATAGCCGAGATCGTCCGACGCTATCTTGAGCGCGAAGGCTTTTCGGTGACGACGTGCTTGACCGCTCAGGAGTGCTTCGAGGCTGTCGAGCGCTTGGGTCCTCAACTCGTCATTCTCGATATCGGCCTCCCCGATGTAGACGGCGTGGAAGTATGCAAGCGCCTCAGGGCTTCTCATTCCATCCCTGTCATTATGCTGACGGCCCGAGACTCTGAGGTCGACAGGGTTGTCGGGTTGGAGGTAGGGGCAGACGACTACATCACAAAACCGTTCTCTCCCCGGGAGCTTGTAGCCAGGGTCAAAGCGGTGCTGCGTCGCACTCATCCAGAACCCCAAGTAGAGCGGGTCCAGATAGGAGAAATCGTCGTGGACCGTGGCCGTCAAGAGGTGCGCAAGGGCAACCAGGTAATTGAGCTGACTGCTAAGGAGTTCGAGTTGCTTTGGTACTTCTGTATCAACAGGGGGCTCGTTTTGTCGCGGGAACAGATCATTAGGGCTGTTTGGGGATACGAGTACCTAGGGGAATCGAGAACGATAGATGTCCATGTTCGGCAATTGAGAAGAAAGTTGGGCGAGGAGTTCCCCTTGAAAACTCGCTGGGGCGTTGGGTATCAGCTCCGTGTCTAAGGTTGGAACAACCCCGGCTGAAGGCCGTATCCGAAGCGTTTCCCTCAGAAACCGTCTCCTGGCCGTAGTCACAGTTGCGTCGTTGGGATCGGTTCTTATTACCGGGGCCCTGTTGGCATCGTTTTATTCGCTTAGTGCGAGGCGAGAGGCAATTGCGGAGCTATCGCGCCAAACAGAGGCTCTCGCCGAAGAAGTGGGCAGGATCGTTCGAACCAACGAAGAGCTGAGATCTCCTGTTATGGCGCTTGCAAAGCGCATTCCTATTCGGGCAATCCTCAGCTCCGGCAAGCTCGATTACGTAGGCGTGTGGTTCATAGATCAGGGTTCCCAGCCAACAGAGGTCATCGGTTCTGAAGCCGACAAGCCTACGCCAGAAGCGCTAGAGGCAATCGTATCTAGGATCGAGGCGCAAAGAACTGACACGTCTCTTCGCCGCTCTCAGTTTGTTACTGGTGATTTAGAGACAGTTTCTAACAGGCGCCTTGTGTTTTCAGCGCGGACGGTGCCTAACACAGAGGGTCGACTGCTAGTTATAGCTGCGAGGCGTGTATCTTTGCCGAGCTTGCGAGTTTTAGCGAGGCTGCTAGTCGCTTCGATCGTGGGCCTTGGGATTTCTGGGGCTCTGGCATGGTGGCTTTCCCGCCGAATATTGGATCCAGTGGCGGAGATGGAGAAGGCCGCTTTAGGAATTGCCGGGGGCAACTATTCTGTAAGAGTCAAGCCACCAAAAGACCGAGAGCTCGCCCGACTCGCTGGGGCTATGAATGCCATGGCTGAACAGGTGCAAGCGGCGCGCCAGAGAGAGCAGGGGCTCCTCATGGCGGTGTCTCACGATCTCAGGACTCCTCTGACATCGATTCGTGCGTATGCAGAGGGAATTGCAGATGGAACCATCGAAGGGCAAGAGGAGATCGAGCGGGCTGCCGACGTCATAGCCAGCGAAGCGAAGCGCCTTTCGCGTCTAGTAGACGTGCTTTTCGACGCGGCACGTCTCGGATCTGGGCAGCTCGTTTTAAACGTGCACGAGGTGGACCTGGCCGATGTGGTCGAAGATGTAGCCTCGGTGTTTGCTTCTAGAGCGGAGAATATGGGCATTGAGCTTCAGACGTGCTGCGACAGAGGAGCTGTGGTTATGACCGACGGTGATCGAATAGCACAGGTGGTTTCCAACCTAGTCGACAACGCACTGAAAAACACCCCCTCTGGCGGCCGCGTTGTGGTGGGCGTCGAGAGGATTGGTCAAGAAGTGACGAGCTCACCAGCGGTAGGAAGTGGGAGGGTTGCGGGTGCAGACCCGGGTCAGTCGCCTGGAGTCGCAGGTCTTAGCGAGGCAACGAAGAGCTTGCAGATGGGAAAGCCAGTTTATCGCCTTTACGTGAGCGATACGGGTCGGGGTATACCTCCAAACGACATAAAGCGCATCTTTGAGCCGGGATTTTCCTCGGGCCGCCGAACCGACGGTGGTCCTGGCCTCGGGTTGGGCCTTGCGATTGTGAAGTCAATCGTGTCAGCGTTGGGAGGGTCTATCGA
Organism: Acidimicrobiia bacterium; assembly: GCA_040289475.1. Classification (NCBI taxonomy): domain Bacteria; kingdom Bacillati; phylum Actinomycetota; class Acidimicrobiia; species Acidimicrobiia bacterium. The sequence continues at coordinate 20,122 of PSLF01000002.1, forward strand.
GGCTGCAAGCGAGGAAGGGAAGGGAACGACTATTTCTATCTACATTTCGTAGAATTCTTCAGGTCCAGGAGCGAGGCGTGATCAAACTGGCAGGCGCGCAAGGTTATTACGGAGACTCTCCGGAGGGAATCGATTCCGTACTGGCCGCAGAGCCCGACTTTATCGTGTGCGAAGCATTGTCGGAACTGACCCTCGCTATACTCCAGAAAGATCGATCAGAAGACGCCTCGCTCGGATACACCAAAGATCTGCCTGGGTATGTATCCAAGGTGCTGCCTGCTGTGGCCTCTGGAAAGACGCGATTGGTCACCAACGGCGGCGGGATCAATCCCGATGGGGCTGCGGCTGCTGCGGCGTCGGTAGCTATCCGGATGGGTTACGGGAATTTGACGCTGGGTATCGTAAAAGGCTCGGATTTCGGCCACCGTTTCGAGGAGTTTTCCGAGGCAACGTCGGGTTTCCCCCATATAAGGACCGGAGAGAAATGCCCTTTCGAGGATTTTGCCTTCGCTACCGCGTACCTCGGCGCGTTCCCAGTTGCCGAGGCGCTAGATGGGGGCGCTCAAATAGTGGTAACGGGACGAGTAGCGGATGCCTCTTTATTCGTGGGTCCAATGATTCACTCATTCCGGTGGACCAAGGACGACCTAAACAGGCTTGCAATTGGATCGGTCGTCGGGCACCTTCTGGAGTGCTCCACTCAGGTCAGTGGAGGTAACCTCTCCGGGGCGTGGAGAGAGGTGCCGGATCCGGCCCACATCGCTTTTCCACTCGCCGAAGTTGAGCCCGACGGGACCGCTACGATTACCAAGGCAGCTGGGGGTGGGGTCGTCGACTTTGACTCTGTTCGCCAGCAGCTACTGTACGAGGTCGGTAATCCGGGCGAGTACGTGACGCCTGATTGCATTGTCGATTTCACCAAAGTCGTGCTGGAAGATTTGGGTGGGGACAGGGTGCTCGTTTCGGGGGCGACTGGTTACCCGCCTACCGACTCGTACAAAGCGCTGATTTGTCGAGCTGGTGGGTGGCTCGCAGAGGCTAAAGCGGCTTTTGCATGGCCGGATGCATTGGCAAAGGCGCGGGCTGCGAAGAATGTGATCTTGGAAAGGGCCGCCTCTTACCTAGACGGTGAGGACGAGATCTGGACGGAGTACATGGGCGCATCCATTGGTGGCGGTCCCTCAGGGGTTTTCGGCCCGGCCTCCGAGGAGTATTTGGACGAGCTTGAAAGGAAGCCATTGGGCGAGCAGCCAAGCGAGGTTGTTTTGCGCATAGCCTTGAGGACCTCTGACAAAAACAAAGCGGATCGTTTCGCTCGAGAGGTCAACAAGATGGGCCTCTCGGGACCTCCGGGGCTTTTCGGCTTGGGGAGGGGTGGAGGAGGGATCTCGAGACTATTGGAGATTTGGCCGACTTTGGTACCAAAGTCGATGATCGACGATCAGACCAAGGTAGAGATCGCTACGGTGTCGGAGCGCTTACGATGAGTTCTAGACCTGCGCGCAAAATTTATCTAGCGGAGTTTTGCACCGCTCGGTCGGGGGACAAAGACGACGTTGTAAACATTGCTATTTTTGCGAAATCGCGGGCGGCATATGAACTCATCAAGGAACGTGTTAGTGCGGAGGCTGCGGCGCGGCACTTGAGCGGATTGGTGCGTGGAACTGTCGAGCGATACGAGGTTCCCAACGTGTTTGGCCTTAATTTTGTATGCACCCGTGCGCTCGACGGGGGAGCCTCGGTTTCCAGGAGGAGTGACAACCTTGGCAAAGCATTCGGCTCTCACCTGCTCGCTCTTCAGATCGAGATTCCAGAAGATATCACAGAGGAGCTTCTGCTCGGATGAACTCGAATACCAACGGCGTCGGCAGCGGGGTCGAAGACAGACATGCCTCCAATGGTGCGCGCAGAAAGCCGACGGCACGGGTTAGAGCTGTTGGCGATTGCATTGCCGTTGCCGTGTTCGTAATCGCTGGCATGGCCGAGCACGGAACCGTCCCACGACTACCAGGGATCGCAAGGAATCTCGCGGTATTCATAGGCGCTTGGCTTGTTTTTTCGTGGATGACGAGGCTGTACGCAGAAGACGGCGCCGAGCAGGTCGTATCCCTGAGACTGGCGGCTACGTGGTGCGCCTCGATCACAAGTGGGGTGTTAGTCAGGGCTGTCATAGTTGGAAGACCTTTAGACCGATCTCAGCTTATTTTTTGGGTAGTAGCGTCAGTATTCACTGCGGCGATGCTTGTGTCCTGGCGAGCCACGTACTTCGTCGCACGCGGGATTTTCGCTCGATCGAGGAAGGCGGTGTGAGGGGTGCCAACCCGATTGCTGGGTGCGATTCTGGAGCGCAAGCGCAGCGAAATAGAAGAACGAAAGCGAGCGGGAGCTGTCTCGGTGTCGGTCTCTCCCTGTGCTGGTCCTCCCGATGCTGGGGAAGACAGGTTCGAGGCGGCGCTTCGATCGCCTGGCATCTCGGTAATAGCAGAGATAAAGAGGTACTCGCCGTCCAAGCCTTCGATAAGGCGGGATCTCAATCCTACGGAGGTCGCGGTAGCCTTTGAAAGGGGGGGTGCGGCCGCGATCTCGGTCCTCACCGATGGCCCTGGATTTGGCGGAAGCCTGGAAGATATCGACAAAGTTCGGGCTGCATCCTCGCTTCCGATACTGCGGAAGGACTTCATCATCGATGTCTTTCAAATACACGAAGCAAGTGTGAGGGGGGCGAGCGCCGTGCTGCTAATAGCCACAATATTGGATGGTAGTCAGTTGAAGGAACTGATCTGTGCTGCCGAGAGTTTCGGCCTCGCTGCCTTGGTAGAAGTTCACACTGAAGACGAACTGGAGAGGGCGATAGAAGCGGGAGCCAGGATCGTGGGTGTCAATAACAGAGACCTCGATACTTTTGAAGTAGATCCTACGACTGCTCTGCGCCTCGCCACTCAGATTCCGAAGGAAATTGTTTCGGTGGCTGAGAGCGGAATAAAAGGTCCCGAGCAAGTGGCGGCAGCATGCGAGGCCGGCTATGACGCCGTGCTCGTGGGAGAGGGGGTTCTCGTTGCAGACGACATATCTCAGGCTGTGAGGAGGCTGGTAGAAGGAGGATCGGAATGCAAGGGACGACCAAGCTAACTATGTCGGAAAGCGAGATTCCGGAGGCTTGGTACAACGTCCTACCTCGTCTCAACTTCGAGCTGCAACCACCTCTTCATCCAGCTACGCGTCAGCCAATTGGCCCCGACGATCTCGCCGCTATTTTTCCGATGGCTTTGATAGGCCAGGAGGTCTCTACAGATCCTTGGATAGACGTTCCCGGCGCCGTCTTAGATGTATACAGGCTGTGGCGTCCGACACCAATGATCCGAGCAGCTCGTCTCGAGCAAATGCTGGGAACTCCGGCCAAAATCTTTTACAAGTACGAGGGGGTTAGTCCCGCTGGAAGCCACAAGCCGAACACTGCAGTAGCCCAGGCGTACTTCAACAAGGCCGAGGGAGTAAACCGCCTCACGACTGAGACGGGGGCAGGTCAGTGGGGATCAGCTCTCGCTTTGGCATGCACCTTTTTCGGAATGGAGTGCAAGGTTTACATGGTGCGCTCCAGCTATGAACAAAAGCCGTATCGCAGAGTGATGATGGAGACTTGGGGTGCAAGTGTCGTGCCCAGTCCATCCGAGCAGACGGAGTCAGGGCGAAAGATTCTCGAACGAGACCCCGACTCTCCGGGATCCTTGGGGATTGCGATTTCCGAGGCGGTCGAGGAGGCAGCGGGGCGCTCAGACACGAACTACTCTCTCGGGTCGGTGCTGAACCATGTTCTCCTACACCAGACAGTTATAGGTCTGGAAGCCAAGAAGCAGTTCAAGGCTGCCGGCGTTGAACCAAACGTTCTAATCGGCAGTTGTGGCGGGGGATCGAATCTAGGAGGTTTTATTCTCCCTTTCTTCGAAGACAAGCTGGCACGAGGCGACGAGCTGCGCATGATTGCAGTGGAGCCGACGGCGTGTCCGACTCTTACCAAGGGTAAGCTAGAGTACGACTTCGGAGATACCGCAGAACTCACCCCTCTTATAAGGATGTACACGCTGGGGCACGACTTTGTGCCCCCGCCTATTCACGCAGGAGGCCTACGGTACCACGGCGATGCTCCCATAATCTGCGGCATGGTCGAGCATGGCCTGCTGGAGGCCGTGGCGTATCCTCAGGGAAAGGTTTTTGACGCCGCGATTCAATTCGCCCGCAGCGAGGGAATTATTCCGGCTCCCGAGTCAGCGCATGCGGTTCGGGCAGCTATAGACGAGGCGCTGCGCTGCAAAGAGGAGGGGTCGGAGGAAGTAATCGCATTCAATCTTTCGGGTCATGGGAAACTCGACTTGAGTGCATACGACGCATATCTCCGAGGTGAACTGGAGCTAGACACGTGAGGCAGCGACGGGAAGGTAGTTGTGGCTGGGCCTGTGGCGACGGATTTAGTTACGGCCGACTAGAACAAGAAAACGTCCAGGATGCTGCCGGGGACAAAACATGGGTAAAAATTTGTGGCATTCGCAGGGTCGCCGATCTAGTGGTGGCCGCAGAAGAAGGGGCCGACGCCGTCGGTCTTGTATTCGATAGATCTAGCCCTCGGGCTGTGGCAATAGAAGAGGCGCGTCAGCTTGTTTCGATAGCTGGGCACGACATCTTGTGTGTGGGGGTCTTTAGAAACGAGCCAGCGACGTCTGTCGCGGTAGTCATCGACGAGGTAGGCCTTGATGCGATCCAGTACTACGGGGATGTAGCAGAGTTCGTCGCAATCAAGCGTTCCTTTCCCGAGCTGAGGCTCGCCACGTTTGCCGTTCCAGTGAGAAGTGATAGAGCAAACCGCCTTTTTCGGGATGTCCTGGCTGGCTTCGAGGGCGAAGAGGAACGGCCAGATGTTTTATTGTTCGACTCTTCAAAACCGGGAAGCGGTCGGCCCTGGAGATGGAGCGCTCTCGCGGATTATTTCGGGCCGATCCCGTTTGTGTTGGCCGGAGGACTGAACCCCGACAACGTCATAGATGCAATTAGCACGGTGCATCCATGGGGAGTAGATGTCTCGAGCTCTCTCGAGGTACGGCCTGGAGTCAAAGATCCCGCTTTGGTGCGGAAGTTCGTGGCTGCCGTACGCCTAGCTACAAAGATACGCGAAACCGTCGACGTCAAGACGAAGAGGCTCTATGAGAGGAGCTAGTTCTGAACTAAGGCGCTCGCCCTACTTTGGTCGTTACGGTGGTCGCTTCGTGCCCGAAACGCTCGTTCCGGCTTTGGATGAGTTAGAAACGGTGTTCGAGGAGGCATGGTCGGATCCTTCCTTTCGAGACGAGCTGAACTCATTGCTGGAGACATACGCTGGTCGTCCCACTCCCCTAACTAGAGCGTCGCGTCTAGCACAGCGAGTGGGCGTTTCGGAGGTTTTCATAAAGCGTGAGGACCTTTGTCATACCGGATCTCACAAAATTAACAACTGTTTGGGACAGGCGCTGTTGGCGAAGCGAATGGGAAAGCGAAGAATTATCGCTGAGACCGGGGCGGGTCAGCACGGTGTGGCCACAGCCACTGTTGCAGCCCTTTTTGGTTTCGATTGCACCGTGTACATGGGATCAGAGGACGTCCGGCGTCAGGCGTTGAACGTTTTCCGTATGCAGCTATTGGGGGCCAATGTCGTCGAAGTTACCGCGGGAAGCGCCACTTTGAAGGATGCCACATCGGAGGCGCTGCGCGACTGGGTAGCCTCAGTTGAGTACACGCACTACGTTCTCGGATCTGCTGTCGGCCCTCATCCCTACCCCCTGATCGTGCGAGAGCTTCAGTCTGTCATTGGTCAAGAGGCCAAAACCCAAATGCTTGAAGTCGCTGGGCGCTTGCCAAGCCATGTCATAGCTTGCGTTGGTGGGGGATCCAACGCTATCGGGATCTTCGGCGCGTTCCTCGAAGACTCGGAGGTGTCGTTGGTGGGCGTGGAAGCCGGTGGAGAAGGACTCGACACTGGACGCCACGGTGCCTCTCTCGAGATGGGATCCCCAGGGGTGTTGCATGGATCGTTTAGTTATATTCTGCAAGACGAGATGGGGCAGATTTTGGAAGCGCACTCGATCTCCGCTGGGCTGGACTACCCGGGCGTCGGGCCAGAGCACGCTTGGCTAAAGGAAACAGGGCGTGTTAGTTATCAAAGCGCTACGGATGTGGAAGCTATAAGAGCTTTTCAAGAGCTTGCTCGCTTGGAAGGTCTAATCCCTGCTCTTGAACCTGCCCACGCAGTGGCGTGGCTTTTGACAAACGGGGAACATCTGGGTGAAGAAGCTGTAGTTTTGGTGAATCTATCAGGAAGGGGAGACAAGGACGTTCAGGCTGTGGCGTCCTATCTCGAGGCTTATCCCCAGTATAAGCTCTGAACGAAGGTAGCATGCGAGTGTCTATGCTCGGACGAGCCCTGCCAAAAGGACATTTAAGACATTCAAAACAATCTTCGCCTCCTGTCCGTGCTTTGGTGCCTGTGGGGTGCTGTGTGACGCCAATGACTTGGGGAGATCTCCGGCTCGCCTTGGTGGGGAACCTGGCGTTGTGACCAAAAACTCGAGGGTCCCGACGCCTCGTAGCCCACTGCGCGATCCCGGAGGGGCGTTCGAACAGCGCCTCTCGGGAAAGGTTAGTTCGGGTCAGAAATTTTTGGCTGTTTATGTAACGGCTGGGCTGCCGGACGTAAAGCACTTCGAACCACTCGTGGAGAGAGTCGCAGCGGCGGGCGCCGACATCGTAGAGATAGGCATTCCTTTTTCCGACCCAATCATGGACGGACCCGTGATCCAGAGGGCATCCAAGCGGGCCCTGGAGTCGGGCGTAACCCCGCCTTGGGCTCTCGAGAGTGCCTCGCGGATAGCGTCGCTGTGCGGATCCGATGTAGACCTGGTGGTCATGACGTACTCGAATTTGGCTTTCCGCATGGGGTTCACATCTTTTTCCAGAGAACTTGCAGCGGCCGGTGTGGGTGGAGTCATTTTGGCCGACCTTCCCCTGGAAGAGTCGGAGCTTTGGGAGAACGCCGCGATGGAAGCTGGGGTGGCGCCGGTACTTCTAGCGGCTCCCAACTGCTCGGACGAGCGCCTGGCTCGGGTGGCTTCCCGGTCTAGGGGATTCGTTTATGGGATTTCGCTACTGGGCGTTACTGGAGCTAGAAAAACCGTTTCGGAGATGGCCAAAGAAATAGGTGAGCGATTGAAAAGGGTGAGCGACGTTCCAGTGGGAGTAGGGATAGGTATTTCCTCTGGATCCCACGCTGCCGAGGTCGCTGCTCACTGCGACGGCGTGATTGTCGGATCGGCGCTTGTCCAGCGGATTCTGGATGCGGAAGATCCAGTCGCAGCTATCGAAGCCGCTGAATCGTTCGTCGCGGAGCTACGGGGTGCCCTGAGTTGACAGGTTTCTTTTTCCTTAGGAACTGGGTGAGCTTTCGATTCTAAGAGCGAGTGCCGGGAGTGGGAGTCGAACCCACACGGGCGAAGCCCACGCGATTTTGAGTCGCGCGCGTCTGCCAATTCCGCCATCCCGGCGCACATTCGATGGAGGAAGCATGGTAGATGCATATAAAAAAAAGGAAGCGATTATCGGGACCGGAGTACAGCGAGCTTTTCACAGCTCGGACGGGCGAATTAGTTTTTGTCGACCAAAGACGCGGCCTCTTCTGTGGTGAGTTCTCCTATGTACCGGACGCGTTGGGAATCGGCCTCGAAGTCGGCTCTGTAGACATGAAGCAAGCTGGAGCCCTGAACGGGGAAAGATGCGATTCGCTTCGGATACTTTTCCAAAAACTCAGCGAGCTGCATCCGCTCACCGTCCCTGGGGCCTCCCCAAAACTCGACCACCCTTCCTTCTTCGGTGGCAGCTGGCATCAGATCCTCCTTCTTAGCTTCACCCTTTATCACTTGATAAAACAACATGTTGACGTGTCGAATTTCTGGGGGCAGCGTCTATGTGGCCTTAGCTGTTGATTTGGATTGTCTCCGACTAACCACTAGATCTCCTAAAACGATGTCAAAAGCAAGAATAGTAATCGCTGAAGACGAGGGAATAGTCCGTCTTGACCTGCGCGAAACCCTTCAAGAGGAAGGCTATGAGGTCGTGGGTGAGACCGCCCGCGGCGATGAGGTAGTCCAACTCGTCGAGAAGACCAATCCCGATGTAGCGATCCTCGATGTAAAGCTGCCTGGAGAAGACGGAATCTCTGTAGCACGCAAACTTAGTGCCCGCGGTGATGTAGCCATTCTCATGCTTACAGCTTTTTCTCAGCGGCAGGTAGTGAGTGAAGCGATAGAGGCCGGAGCGCTCGGGTACTTGGTCAAGCCTTTTCAGCGCTCAGAGTTGGCGCCTGCAATCGAGGTGGCCTTGGCTCGTCATAGAGACATGAAAGCATTAGAACGCCAGAGACGGGATCTAGAGGAGGCCCTTGAGACACGCAAAGTGGTAGAGAGAGCGAAGGGTAAGCTCATGCAAGAACGGGGCTTGTCAGAGGCCGAGGCTTACCGGGCTATCCAAAAGTCAGCAATGCAACGGCGCCTTACCATGAAAAAAGTGGCAGAACTCATCTTGGACGGTTCGATAACTGCGGGATCCAGCGATTTCTGAGACTGGAGCCTGTGGGCGGAGTTCGATCGCCTAGTAAGAGTAGAGATTGCCGTAAGGCCGCTTCGAGTAGGGATAGAGCTTTAGAAACTCGCCAGCACCTACTGCGTCTAAGATGGGACCGGGATCGATCCTGAGGCGAGAACAGAAGTCCTTTACCAGGTCCGTTACAGTTCGCACATCGTCCTCACCGAGGTCGGCGAAACCGACCTCTTTGCCCACCGAGTTTTCGTCCACAGGCTGGCGAATGTACATCGCTCCACCGTGCATACCGGTGCCGCAGTACTTTCCAACCACAGGCTGGTCGGCGGGGACCTCCAAACCGAGAACACAGATCGTGCCCCCTGCCATGTACTCGCCCAAGAACTTGCCAGCTCGCCCTCCTATAACAATGGCCGGCTTTTTGTCTTGAAACTCTTTCATGTGAATTCCAACTCGGTATCCCACTGAGCCCCGGACATACAGTCGCCCCCCGCGCATGCCGTACCCGAGGACGTCGCCGGCGTCTTTCTCCACCACGATGACACCTGAGTTCATTGTGTTGGCTGCTCCGTCCTGGACATCGTCATGACAAACAATAGTTGGGCCGTCCATGAAGATACCGAGGTCGTTTCCGGGCACCCCGTAGACTTCCACCGTCAATCCGGGCTCTACTAGGCCAGCGCAGATGTAGCGCTGGCCGCACACATTTTCCAACACGAGGTGAGTTGCCCCTTGGGAGATGGCATCTCTGATTGCTACGTTGAGGTCCTTGTAGTGCAGCCCGGACGTGTCGATCCGTAGGCTTGCAGAGGTAGGTGCGGTCGATCGTACGGCCATGGCTCGAATGTCTCAGCGACCAGCTGGTTTTACGCCGAGGATCTGTAGGGTCTGCTCGTCGAGACCGACGGCTCTAAGGCGATCACGGTTGCCACGGAGCGACTCTATCGAGTTGATTCCCAAAGCGCCCATGAACTCTTTAATCTCCCGTGTCCATCCTCTGAGCAAATTGGAGATCCTTTCTGCACCCCAGTCAGGGGGGATGCGGTCGACTAAGTAAGGGATCTGAGTCGTGATCCCCCAAGAGCATTTACCTGTGTAGCACTTTTGGCACAACGTGCACCCCACCGCCAGAAGGGCAGCCGTACCGATACCAACCGCGTCTGCCCCAAGAGCTATGGCCTTAACCGCATCTGCTGAGGATCGAATAGTTCCACCGGCGATTATCGACGCCATGTGCCTGATCCCTTCCTGACGAAGGCGATCGTCGACGGCTGCTATAGCGATCTCTATCGGGATCCCGATGTGATCGCGGATCATTGTCGGTGCGGCGCCAGTGCCCCCCCTGTAGCCATCGATGAAAACCCAGTCTGCGCCTGCTCTCACAATTCCCGAGGCGATCGCAGCCACGTTGTGAACTGCTGCGATCTTCACCCCGACAGGCTTGTAGCCAGTAGCCTCTTTTATTGCATAGATGAGCTGTCGAAGATCTTCGATGGAGTAGATGTCGTGGTGAGGGGCGGGGCTGATGGCATCTGCCCCAACTGGTATTCCCCGTGTTTTTGACACGTTTTCATCGACCTTTTCGCCTGGAAGGTGTCCGCCGATGCCAGGCTTTGCCCCCTGTCCGATCTTGATCTCGGCAGCCACGCCTTTGTTCAAGTAGTTGGGATCTATGCCCATCCTACCCGAGGCTACTTGAACTACTATGGCGTCTTGGAGGGGGTAGAGATCGGGATGAAGTCCGCCTTCACCAGTGTTCATGTACGTTCCATGCTCCCGAGCCGCCATTGCGAGCGACTTGTGCACGTTGAGCGAGATCGCCCCGAAGGACATTGCAGCGAACATGATCGGGACTTCCATCACGAGCGGCTTTTCCGTTCTAGTTTTTAGGCGCCAGTGCCCGTCTTCTTTCTTCTCAACCTCTACCATGTCAGGATGACGACCTATGAAGGTTCGGAGTTCCATAGGCTCACGCAGGGGGTCGATCGACGGGTTGGTTACCTGACAGGCGTCGAGCAAGAGGTGGTCGAAAATAACCGGAAGCGGCTTGTCGGCTCCCATTGCTCCGAGCAAGACGCCGCCGGTTGCGGCCTGCTTCCAGACGTTGTCACGGTAAAAGGGTGTCCAGTGGGCGTTTTCCTTGTAAGTGGTCTCGTTGGCTCTGATCGTTATGGCTTGAGGAGGGCAGTAGACCACGCACCTTTGACAGGCGGTGCATTTGTGGTGATCGGGTATTGGTCCGTCGTCGAAAGTAAAGTCGAAGACATCCCATCCGCACTCGATTACGCACTCTCCGCATTTGGTGCAAAGGCTCTCGTCGATATCTACCTTGAACTCAGGAGGCAGCTTCGCCTCTGGCTTTCTGCCTACCGCTAGAACACGGCGTGGCTTGGTAAGATCTACCGACATCTCACACCGCCTTTACTTCGAGATCTGGCTGGGGATGAACAATGTATTCCTTCAACACGAGAGTTTTCGTCGGACAGTAAGCTGCGCACAGACCACAGCGGATGCATCCGTCGTCGTCGATGACTATAGACGCCCGCTCCGCCGGCGCTATGGCGGGAAGCTTCCTGTCTCCTGGCTGTCCGGATCTGGGCACCATAAGCTCATCAGGTCGAACAATGGTGCCGTCTGGGCGCACAAGATCAATGGTGTCTTTAGGGCATACTTCGATGCAGGCGCCGCAGAGAACGCAAGGATTTTCTGTGTGGCTGACCTGGATCTGGCAAAAGTAACACCTTCTCGCTTGTTCTATCGCCGTTTCCTTCGAGTAGCCCAGCTCTACCTCGGCCTCGAATGAGTTCCGCTCTGCTAGGGCTATTACCGGTTGGTCCTCCCGGGGTCGCTCATAATCGACCATATTTCTCGTGTACCCAGGGAGAGCTTTGGCCTCCAACCACTTTGCGGGGGAGTCGGCTCCGCCAAGGAACCTGTGTATTCCCTCGGCAGCCTTGTGGGCATCTGCTACTGCCTCGATAACGTTGGCTGCGCCAAGGGCAATGTCGCCGGCGGCGAATACCCCCGGCACGCTTGTCATTCCTGTCGATGGATCAATCCGAAGCGTACCCCACCTTGTTGTCTCAAGTTCTATGTCGATCCAGGAAAGGTCTGGTTCCTGACTGACTGCGGCTATGACCAAGTCCGTGTCGATCTCAAACTCGGATCCCTCGATTGTAAGTGGCCTTCGCCTCCCGCTGGCGTCGGGCTCTCCAAGACGGTTACGCACACAGCGCAAAGCACGAACCTTACCCGAAGGGTCGGTTAGGATCTCGACCGGAGACGCCAAGAGCACCAGTTCTACGCCTTCCTGCTGAGCCTCGTGTATCTCTTCGGGACTCGAGGGCATTTCGTCCATTCCCCTGCGATACACCATTCTGACTTTGGATGCACCTAGGCGAACTGCAGAGCGCACGCAGTCTACCGCAGTGAAGCCGCCCCCTATGACCGCTACTCGCTTCCCGGCGATGTCCAGGGATCCACCATGGAGTCGGGCCTCTTCAGGGGCGTTGTCGCCTAGGTTGACCTTTTCCATGAACCAAAGGCCCGGATACACACCGGTTGCCTCCTCTCCAGGGATGCTCAGCCGAACCGGTCTCTGACATCCTGCCGCGATGAGTACTGAATCGTGCTCTTCTAGCAACTGACTCACCTGAACGTCAGTACCTATGCGAATGCCACACTCTATCTCGACCCCAAAGTCGTACAAATCCCTGATCTCTTCTGCAACGATGTCTCGAGGAAGTCTGTAAGCAGGGATTCCGGCCACAAGCATGCCTCCGGGGATAGGCATCGACTCGTACACAACGACGCGGTAGCCCAAGAGGGCCAAATCTTGGGCGGCTGTCAGCCCGGCTGGACCAGAGCCAACAATGCCGATACTCATTCCGTTGGCTGGCTGGCGTTCGGGCATCATGTGTCGCCACCGCTCCGATCGGAAGTCCGCGGCCGCTCTTTTTAGAGCTCTGATCGATACGGGGTCATCGTCGTCTGCTCGCCGACAAGCATCTTCGCAAGGGCGCGTACATACTCTTCCGAGCACCGCAGGAAAGACGTTGTAAATCTTGTTGAGGGCATAGGCCTCGTCGAATCGGCCTTCGGCGATGAGCCAGATGTAGCGGCGTGCGTCGGTGTGTGCGGGGCAGGCAGCCTGGCATTTTACCTGTTCTTCTACGTACTCAGGCTCTATTCCCACGAAAGGGACCTTGCTTGCGGGCCCCGGTAGGCCGAAGTCTGCAGGCGACGAGAATGACAAGGCACTCACGCTGCTTCCCCTTCCGCTATTGGACCTTCGGACTGGAGAGCATCGTAGTAGCGCGCGATTACGGGCTCTCCTGCTTCGGGGCGCCATACCCTGTCGGGTTCTGGGCAAATCATGCGAATGGCCGCCTCTTCACTGGCAACGTAAATCCGGTCTCCGGCCTCTGCAGCTACTAGTGGTCGGAGCTTGATCCTGTCATTGAGGGCTAGCATTCCTTCTGTAAAGCCAACCACGATCGCAAAGGGTCCGTTGGCAGCGGCCGAACCATATGTACGTCTCAAGGCTTGGATTACTTGTGCCTCGCTGGGATCCATCTCTTCGATGTCCGACCAGAATGGAGGCGCCACGACCTTGCAGGCGAGCTCGATTGAGAGACCGTGGCGTCTCACCAACAGATCGAAGATGTAAGCGAGTACTTCGGTGTCTGTTCCCAACGAGCAGTAATAGCCGTGCATCTCCAAATACCGCTTGTTTATTCCGTAGCTGGATATCTCTCCGTTGTGGACGATCGAAAAGTCAAGGAGACAGAAAGGATGAGCACCACCCCACCAACCGGGGGTGTTTGTGGGAAAGCGACCGTGTCCTATCCACGCCGCGGCTTCGTACTCGTCCAAGCGGAAGAAGCGGGCGACGTCAATCGGGAAACCGACCGCTTTGAAACCAGCCATGTTTTTCCCCGACGAGATAACAAAGGCGCCGTCAATGTCATGGTTGATAGTCATCACGGATTTCATGACGAGGTCTTCGGCAGTCAATCCGGAGGTTTCCAAAGCCTCTTCTTTAGGTCTCAAAAAGTAGCGGTGCAATAGGGGAGGATTAGATATCTGAGGGATGGGATTGGTGGGAATAGGTTCCGCATTGTCAGTGTGGAAGCGCGCGAACAGAAAGCCCTCCGCAGCTTCTCTGGCGGCCTCGGAGGTGTACATGAGCTGGAAAGCGAAGTGCTCGCGGTACTCGGGGAACAGACCATAGACGGCATATCCACCTCCCAGACCGTTGCTCCGCTCGTCCATGCAAGCCATGGCGCGCATGATCTCTTCACCGGATGTTCTGGCTCGCCCACGGTCAATGAAGGCGGCGAGGCCGCACCCTCCCAGAATCCGAAAGGGCGCCTCTTCCCGGAACCGCTCTGGATAGAAACGTTCTCCGTCTCGATGTTCCATCTGCTCTCGTCCAACAAAAAACGCCCGAGCCGTCTAGGCTCGGGCGCCTTTGCCCATCGCTTTACCCAAATTCGGATGCTAGAGGATAAATTCCCGAGCATCAAGTAACTTTACCGTTCTTTAGAACCGCTAAACCTAGGAACGCTATGACTGCTTACCCGGGGTGAAGCAAGCGAAGCCGAGGATGGTGCAATGTCGAAGAAGGCTAAGCACAAGTCTGATTCGAAAAAGCCGCCAAGTTTGGAACTTGGAAAAAGAAGCCGTCGTAAGTCAGCAGCGTCGTTTCGGGCGGGAAAAAAGGGTGTGGTCTCTAGGGGGCGACTTTTTGCGTTAGCTGGGGCTGCGGTACTGGTAATTGTCGCCTTTACGCTCTTGCTCGCATTTAGAGATGTTCCTCGCATGGTCCAGCATGGGTACGCAGAAAGGATGAGAGCGTACCTTGGGATAGCAGCCTCAGTGGCGCTTTTGGGTGCCGTCGGGCTCACGGTGGCAGGGGTAAGGGCAGCTAAACACATCGATGTGCTGGCTGAGCGCCTGACCGCAGAGTGGCGGTATCTCCAATCACAAGGGCTATCGTCGCTCCGTCAAACGTCCGCGTTAGATCTCGCTGTGTTGCTTTTCATCATGATCGTTGGGAGCTGGCTCAGGGCGCGTTATTTAGGCCAACCTATGCGATACGACGAAGCCTACACTTACAACTTCTACGGACGATTTCCCCTCACAGTGTCGCTCTCTGCCTACGACTCCCCCAACAACCACCTGCTGAACACGGCACTAGTTCACTTGTCTACTGTTCTCTGGGGCAACTACGAGTGGGCAATCAGGCTTCCGGCGTTTCTTTTCGGCGTAGCGACAGTCCCATCGGTGTATCTACTATCGAGAAAGTTTGCGGGGGCAGGCTCGGCGCTGGTAGCTGCATCAGCAAGTGCAGTCTGGCCGGTTCTTGTTGAGTACTCCGCCAATGCGAGGGGCTACTCGGCTGTAGCTTTCTTCTTCGTTGTGGCAGTCGCGGCAGCCCACAAACTCTTGGAGCGAGATATTCTCCTGCTTCGGATAGCCCTCGTATGCGCGTCGGTGGGAATGCTATACACAACGCCGGCCGGCATCTATGCGTTCGCGACATGCTGGGTGTGGCTTGGGGTTGGCGTTCTCGTGCAGCACCGCTACAGGCAGATGGGAGAACTTCGACGGCGTAGACGCCGTGCAACCGATCATGCGCGCAAATCGGACCAGCGAGAATCTTTGGGCGTGGATCTATGGACCGTGGTGGGACTGGGTCTGGTCTGTGGAGTGATCCTTCTCATGCTGTACGGATTTCCATTTGTAGTAGGAGGGTTGGCAGGTGTGCTCCAGCGCTCCGATATTCGCCCATTGGGACTGCGCGCTTATCTGGCTGCGGCCCCTGGGAATCTTGTCGACATCGCAGAGTTGGTTTTTCGATCGATACCGCTGCCGGTCGCTGTGGTAACCGTTATTTTCTGGTCAATTGGGTCGACGACAGCGCTTGCTGGCAGGGATCTGTGGCGAAAAGCCATCGCCGAACTGCCCGAAGCGGGTCTTTTGGCCGCGCTTTTCCTCACGCTTGTCCAGCGACAATGGCCTTACACGCGGGCGTGGATTTTTGTGGTGCCGCTTCTCTTGGTTGGAACCGCCAGAGGCCTCGAGGCCGCATTTTCCACCTTGAGTCGGGTAGTGGGGTCTCCGATTCGTCGGCTAAAAGCGATTGCTTTACCTCTGCTAGCTGTTGGTGTGGCGGCATGGTCCGCTGCAGCGCTCGCATCCTCGGGTTCTATATCGCGTTCGGAAGATACGGGTTACTCTCCAGACGCAAGAAACGCCACTCTCTATCTCAGCGGCAAGCTGGAAGAGGGAGACAGTGTAATTGTGCGGGTACCTTCCGATGCTCCACTCATGTATTACTTCGCGCGGGAGGGATTGGGGCTTGAGTACTTCAAGCCGCACCAACCCAAACGTGTTTTTGTTTATGTGGATACGCAAAGAGAACGGGTAGAGGGGGTGCTCGGAGCATTCGGGGTACGTCTTCCAGAGGGCGAAGTACCCAAACAGATCTGGGAAGGCGAGAGAGCCACGGTTTTCGAGGTAGACAATTTCCTTACTTCTTGACGGAAACGTAAATGTTGTCAGCTAGAGCTGATCCTAGCGCCACCGTTGCTCCCGCAAGTTCAAGGGTGAGGGTACCGTCGGGAGCAGTGTCGACTACCGACACGGTGCGTCCAGGGTCGAGGCCATGCTCTCTCAAATACAGCATCCACTCAAGATTCTCTTCGAGGGTTTCCGTCAAGCGCTCAATTACTGTCTGACAGCGCTCGGAAATTCGTGACAGCGGTACCACTCGATTCCTAAAACGTCGACCAAAAGGCACTCCAAGATTCGGTGGCGTAGAACAGTTGCGTTTGCTAATTCCATTCCAGCCTCGGTGAGTTCGATAGTTCGCTTGGGACCGAATTTGACGAATCCAGTTTCGTGAAGTCGCCTTACCATTTCCGAGACAGAAACAGGGGTCACGCCGAGACGCTCTGCGAGCCGAGCCTGGATGACTTCGGCGCCATCCTCGGGCATCTCCCGAATCGTAGAAAGATACTCTTCCTCGGTTTCAGAGAGCTTCTTCAGAGAGCTTCTGTGTCAATAACTACCGACCTCACCGTTCGGATCGTGTCTACGCGTACTATAGGACAGAGCTGATCAGATCATCTTTATCGCATAATTGCCAAGGCCGGTGTGTAGATAGTCATAGCAGACCACTGCCACATTAGATTCTAAATACTCTTCAACAAAATATTGCTTGCACTCTGAGAGAAGCGGCTCCGGCGTTTTAGAATGCGATCATGTCTCGAGTCATGTTCATTGATGGCCACTCAATAGCTTTCCGCGCGTTCTACGCGCTTCCCTATGACATGGCTACCACGTCGGGTGAACCCACCAACGCTGTTTTCGGGTTCGTGTCGATGCTCCTCAAGGCGGTCGCTGAGTACCGGCCCGACAAGATCGTCATCGTGTTCGATCCCCCGGGCAAGACTTTTAGAGAGAGCGAGTTCGCAGAGTACAAGGCCCAGCGAGCCGAGACACCGGAGGGTTTTCGGGCTCAGGAGCCCCTCATCCACGAGGTTGTCGAAGTGCTTGGCCTGCCCCAAGTTGAAGTCGAGGGTTTTGAAGCCGACGACGTCATTGCTACGCTCGCGGCCAGGGCTGCGGAATCCGGCGATGAAGTATTGATTGTCACTGGAGATCGCGACGCCATACAACTCGTCGAGGACCCCTCGGTCAAGGTCGTCTACAACCGCAAGGGAATAACAGATGTCGTTGAGTTCGACGAGGCTGCGGTGAAGGAACGCTACGGGATCGCCCCCCATCAATACGTCGACTACGCAGCTTTACGGGGGGATCCCTCGGACAATATCAACGGCGTTCCAGGCATCGGAGAGAAGACCGCCGCCAAGTTGCTCCAAAAGTACGGTTCGATCGACGGGATTTACGAGCACATTGAGGAGTTGACACCAAAGCTGCGCAAGGCCTTAGAGGAAAACCGTTCAATACTCGAGCGTAATCGGAAGCTAATGCGGCTAAGGCGAGACGTACCCTTGCCCGCGGATCCTGACAAGATCGAATCCCGGTCTCCTGACCTCAAAAAATTAGAGGAACTTTTTTCTGCTCTTGAATTTCGCTCTCTTTTTCAGCGAGTCAAGGATGCGTTCAGTGCAGAGCTGGCAACAGAGTCACGCGCAGCGAAGCTTGGCGAAGACTTTTCAGTTTTAGAGCCTGCTGCCTTTGGCGGCTTGGTCAAGAAGTTGTCATCTAAGGGAGCGCATGTGGCGGTCGGGGTTTCCGCTGAGCCCCCTAAAGAAAAATGGGCACCTGGTCGCTCCGCTTATGTGGCGATTTTCGACGGTAGCTCGTGCAAGGTTACCCAGGTGGAGGGAATCGCCGACCCGTGGGAAGAGGATCGTGCTCGTGATAGCGTGGGGTTGACTGAGGCACGACAGCTCTTCTCCGACAACAGCATAGTTAAGAACGGTCACAACCTCGTGGCCGTGGCGAGGGCAATGGGACACGCCCACTTGGCGGGTTGCGGATTCGACACTGCGGTTGCCGTATACCTGTTAGATCCCGGGGCGGCATCCCAGCCGAGCTTGGCCGGTGCCCTGGAAAAGTACGCGAACATTTCCTTTGGGCCAAAACAACAGTCCCTACATCCCCAATCAGACTCGGCCTCTGCCGCCGCCGAAGCGCAAGCCGTGGGGGTTCTGGTCCCACTCTTACGCAAGAGACTAGAAGAGGAGAGCATGCTCTCGCTCTACGAAGAAATCGAGTGTCCGCTAATTGGCATTCTTGCCTCTATGGAGAGGATCGGTATACGCCTTGATGTTCCCTACCTAAAAGAGCTGTCCGAGTCGTTTTCCTTCGATGCGAGACGTCACGAAGAGGAAGTGAAGCGGTTGGGTGGAGAGGACATAAATGTACGCTCCACCCAACAGCTTCAACGAGTCCTATTTGAAAAGCTGAAACTTCCCGTAGTCAGGGCTACCAAGACGGGATATTCCACCGATGCATCGGCGCTCGAAGCTATCCGCGATCAGCATCCGATAGTAGAGGAAATCCTGGCGTTTAGGGAGTTAGAGCGTTTGCGGACGATCGTTGACGGACTGTTGGATTTGGTGTACCCGGATGGTAGAGTTCACCCGCACTACAACCAGACATCCGCAGCCACCGGAAGGGTTAGCTCCGAAAATCCTAACGTCCAAAACGTCCCGATCCGTACGACTCTGGGACGCCAGATACGAAAGGCGTTCATTGCCGAGGATGGATGGAGGCTTATCACCGCTGACTATAGCCAGATTGAGCTCCGGGTCATGGCGCACTTGAGCGGGGACGAGAGGCTCCGCAAGGCATTGTCCGAGGCTCATGACGTCCATGCCGAGACGGCTTCCCAGGTTTTCGGTGTCAAGCTGGAAGACGTAACCGAAGAGATGAGACGCGCCGCAAAGATGGTCAACTATGGACTTTCTTACGGGTTGGAAGCATATGGCTTAGCTCAGAGGCTGGCTATTGAGACCGATGAGGCGCGTCGGATTATAAGCCGCTACTTCGAGTCGTTTCCCGGAGTGAAAAAGTACATGGACGAGGTAGTAGCCAAGGCAAGAGAGACGGGATACACTGAGACGATTTTTGGCCGACGTCGTTACATTCCTCAGCTCGAGAGCAGTTCCTACCAGATTAGACGAATGGGCGAGCGCATGGCGATGAACGCCCCGCTTCAGGGCTCTGCTGCGGACATCATAAAGCGGGCGATGATTCGCTTGGAGAACACGCTGCGCACTGAGCGAATGCATGCCCGTCAGATTCTCCAGGTCCACGACGAGATCGTGGTAGAAGCTCCCGAGAACGAGATTGAGGAAGCATCCGAGGCTCTCGCTAAAGCAATGACTGGAGCTGCAGACCTGGCTGTGCCCCTGGATATCGAAGTAGGGGTAGGCCGCGACTGGGACGAGGCAAAGGGCGCTTCCTGATCCTGAGATACCGGTGTTTCAAGCAACGCGCTTTTGCTCAGCTTTTGGAAATCTACAAGTGCTACCCTTTATAGACTCTGGATCCGACCAGGGACACCACCTCTTCCGTGCGGATGGTCCTCGTCGATGCCCGACACCTCTCTCGATGTCGGACGGTTGATGGCGACGACCATGGACGAAAGGTGGGGCACTGAATTGTCGACTGTAGGAGCGATCATGACACAGAGGGAATATGGCGCAAGATAACGAGGCAAATAAGAACGACGGCGGGTCTGTCGCGGTGGTAGAGCGGGATTTGACCCCTGAGGAAACGGACCAGTTGATCGACTCGAGTCTTCCTCGCTTTACCAATGGCGACATAGTCGCTGGGACTATCGTAAAAGTAGAGAGAGACGAGGTTCTTGTAGACATCGGCTACAAGTCCGAAGGAGTGATTCCAGCACGAGAGCTGTCGATCCGTCAGGACGTAGATCCCAGAGATATAGTCCAAGAAGGCGACAGGATCGAGGCACTGGTCTTGGATAAAGAAGATGCAGAAGGGCGCCTCGTGCTATCGAAGAAAAGGGCGCAGTACGAGAAGGCATGGATCGATATCGAAAAAATCCGTGAAACCACAGGCATAGTGGCTGGCCCAGTCATTGAAGTCGTAAAAGGGGGGCTCATTCTCGACATTGGCCTTAGGGGATTCTTGCCTGCGAGCCTAGTTGACCTTCGCAAGGTGAAAGACCTTCAGTCCTATGTAGGACAGATTCTCGAGTGCAAAATCATCGAGCTGGATAGAAACCGCAACAATGTGGTGTTGTCGAGGAAGGCATATCTCGAGGAGAGTCAGAGAGAGCGGCGGACGGCTTTTTTGGAAAGCTTGCAGCCTGGCGAGCGCCGCAAAGGCGTCGTGAGTTCGGTTGTGTCGTTTGGCGTCTTTGTCGACCTTGGCGGAATGGATGGCCTTGTTCACGTGTCGGAGATTTCCTGGCGTCACGTGGAGCATCCCTCGGAAGTAGTGAAGGTTGGAGACGAGGTCGAGGTCGAGGTGCTGGACGTCGACAAAGAATCTCAGAAGATTAGCCTTTCGATGAAGGCATGCCAGGAGGATCCCTGGGAGGTTTTTGCTCGAGAGCACAGCAAGGGAAGTGTGGTACAGGGACGTGTCTCCAAAATCGTTCCATATGGCGCGTTCATAGAAGTGGCCGATGGTATTGAGGGCTTGGTTCATATCTCGGAGATGGCTCACTACCATGTACAACAGCCCCAACAGGTTGTGTCTGTGGGGGATACGGTAAAGGTAAAGGTGATCGAAATCGATCTCGCTCGAAGACGGATCTCCCTCTCGATAAAGCAGGCTCTGGAGGAAGAGGGTGGGGAGGAGTACTCCGAGAGTGGGGAGAATTCAGATCGGGAGCTAATTGCCTCGGAGGCGACATCAAGCGAAGTAGCCGAGGCGCAAGAAGTAGATGTGGCAGCGGAACAAAAAGCTTCCGAAGGCTTGCACACGAAAGAGTCAGAAGAGTCCGGTACAACACAAACGGGGTCTTTGGCATCCGAAGAGAGCCCTTCGGAGCGTGCCGAAGCGTTGTCTACTCCGGCGCACGGAAGACCTGTCGAGGACGTCGAAACGATCCCTCTGGAGACCTCTGAGTCCCCCAGCGAGGCCGTCGAGGCTATTGCAGCGGAGATTCGAGAGGGAGAGAGCTGAGAGCGTTTTTTACTTACTGCACAACTGGCACTGCCACCAACCAAATTAGGCGCGGCCATATCCATCCAACTGGCTACGGCCTTCGCCAGGTTGATCATTAGCGTTAACTAGTTTGGGGTTGTCTTCGATGCTTCTGGTCGGGCTAACCGGTGGTATCGGGGTAGGGAAAAGCCTGGTTACAGCGAGGCTGCGCGAAAAGGGAGCGGTAGTGATAGATGCGGACGAGATCGCGCGAGAGGTCGTAGCTCCAGGCTCCAAAGTCCTCGAGCGCTTGGTAGAGCGCTTTGGAGAGAAAATCCTCGACTCTAAAGGACATCTGGACAGGAAGAAATTGGCAGAAGAGGCTTTCGGTGACCAAGAGGCTCTGAAGGATCTAAACGCCATCACTCATCCGGCGATCGGTGCAGAAATCGCCAAGCGCATCGAAGAACAGAGGGATACGGACCGGCTCGTGATAGTCGACGCCGCGCTGTTGGTTGAATCCGGAAGAGAAGGTTTTGACAAGCTGGTCGTGGTAGCAGCACGCCCACAGACACAGCTTGAGAGGCTTGTCACATATCGCCGTATGGATCCCCAAGAGGCCGAGCGACGCATCGCATCTCAGGCTCCCTTGGAAGACAAGATTGCAAAGGCCGATATCGTTATCTGGAACGAAGGGACAATTGAAGAGTTGATGAGGCGAGTGGACGAAGTCTGGGAGCAACTCTCTAGTGAAGCGAAAACGTATACCAGAAGGGATACTCGACGCGAGGACTGAGATGAAAGAAGCCGCCGAGAGGCGACTACCGAAGACGGATTTCGACTTTAGCCGGATCGCGAAAAGCAATGAGTACTGGGGAACTAGATCGGTGATCGAGTGGGTGTTTTTCGATGCTGGGGAGACGCTGGTTTCGCCGCGCCCAAGTTTTGGACGCGCAATCGAAGAGATCTGCTCCAATGCCGGGGTCGTCCTTGAGACCGAAGACGTCGACCGGGTAGCAGACGAGTGCTTGAAGTCGTTTCTAGATTTTTTGGCCCTCGTGGACGAGGACCGGTGTTTCTCGCTCTCCCCAGACAAATCCCGGCGATTCTGGACGCGCTACTACTCGCTGTTCCTCGAGAAAGCGGGCGCACCCCGCGCTCGCCTTGACGAGCTCGCACACCACATTTACGACGAGTTTTTGAAGTTCGAGAGGTACGCAGCTTTCGGGGATGTACTCCCTACCCTAGAGCGTTTGTCTGCAGCGGGATTAGGTATCGGCGTTATTTCTAACTGGGAGCCATGGCTTGAAGATCTTCTCGATCACCTAAGGCTTGGAGAGTTCATCTCAGTAAAGGTGATCTCGGGCAGGGAAGGGATAGAAAAACCGAACCGCGAGATGTTCGAGCGAGCTCTCGAACGAGCTGGCGTTCACGCCTCGCGGGCAGTCCATGTAGGTGACGATCCAAAAGCCGACGCAGAGCCTGCAGCCGAGCTAGGCATCGAGCCGGTGATTATAGATCGGAGGAGCCGTCACCCGGAAGTGACCTGGAAACGGATCGAGTCTTTGAAAGATTTGCCAAGGATAATCGGAGTCTAGGATTTGCCTGGATGAGCTGGGTGACGAGCAATTCGACATCAGGCGAGACGACGGGGACTATGCGTTTTCGCCTAATGGCTCCAATTGAACCGGCTGGCGACCAGCCGGAGGCCATTGAAGCTCTCACCGAAGGGCTCAAGCGAGGTGCGAAATTTCAGACGCTTCTGGGCATCACGGGATCTGGCAAATCGTTTACGATCGCCAACGTCATTGCCAGGTGGAACCGCCCCACGCTAGTAATTGCACCCAACAAAAGCCTCGCTGCACAACTTGCGGCGGAGTTTCGCGAGTTTTTTCCCGAGAACAGAGTCGAGTACTTCGTCAGCTACTACGACTACTACCAGCCCGAGGCGTACATCCCGCAGTCGGACACTTATATCGAAAAAGAGTCGACTATGAACGATGAGATCGATCGGTTGCGGCACTCGGCCACCTCTGCTGTTCTTTATCGACCCGACACTATCGTGGTCGCCTCTGTTTCCTGCATTTACGGATTGGGATCGCCCAAGGACTACAGAGAGCAGATGCTGTACCTGGCTGTGGGATCCCGCATATCACAAGAGACAATCGTTCGTCGTCTTGTCGACATCTATTACACGAGAACCTCCCAGTCTTTGGAGAGGGGACGGTTCCGGGTCCGGGGAGACACTATCGAGGTTCAGCCTGCTTACGAGGAGTCCGTATTGAGGATAGAGCTCTTCGACGATGTCGTAGAGCGTTTAGCGTGGTTGGATCCTGTGAGCGGAGAGGTACTAAGCCAACCGTACGACGCACATGTATTCCCGGCCACTCACTTTGTTACCTCTTCCGAGCGCCTCGAGCGTGCCATCGAGAGCATTAAAGAGGAGCTGGCCGAGCGGCTTGCCTACTTTGAAAAATCTGGAAAATTACTAGAGGCGCAGCGACTCCAGATGAGGACAAACCACGACCTGGAAATGTTGGCGGAAATCGGAACATGCGCCGGAGTCGAAAACTACAGCAGGCATCTCGATGGCCGGCCTGCGGGTAGTTGTCCGTATACCCTGCTTGATTACTTTCCCGAGGATTTTCTGGTGGTCATCGACGAGTCCCACGTGACGGTACCTCAGTTGCACGGACAGTACGAGGGCGATCGGTCGCGAAAGGAGACGCTAGTCGAGTACGGATTTCGTCTGCCCTCTGCTCTCGACAATAGGCCTCTTAAGTTCGAAGAGTTCGTTTCTAAAGTTCGTCAGGTGATATTTATGTCGGCCACACCGGGCCCATGGGAGCTGAAGAACTCCGAACGCGTGGTAGAGCAAATTCTTCGACCAACTGGTCTATTAGACCCCGAGGTCGAAATAAGGCCTACGAGGGGCCAGATAGACGATCTGGTCGGACAAATAAAGGAGCGAGCGCAGGCCAACGAACGGGTGCTCGTCACTACCCTCACTAAGAAAATGGCCGAAGACCTGACGCAGTTTCTCCTGGAACTGGGAATCAAAGTCCGTTACATGCATTCCGACATCGACGCGGTCGAGAGAATCGAGATCCTTAGGGATTTTCGCCTAGGTCACTTCGACGTGCTCGTCGGCATCAACTTGTTGAGGGAAGGCCTCGACCTTCCCGAGGTGTCTCTGGTTGCAATTTTGGACGCTGATAAAGAGGGCTTTTTGAGGTCGGAAACCTCTCTGATCCAGATGATAGGTAGAGCTGCTCGAAACGTTCGCGGTCAGGTCATCATGTACGCTGACCGAATTACCGGATCGATAAAGCGGGCAGTCGAAGAGACAAACCGCCGACGGCGCAAGCAGATCGAGTACAACCAAGCCCACGGGATCGACCCCCAAACAGTTCGCAAACGAGTAAGAGACATCCTAGAGATGGTGAGGGGACCGGAGGGCACACCACAAGGATCGGCAGAAGCAAGGCGTCTCAAGATCGAGGAGGTAATCGAGATGCCGGAGGACGAGGTAATGAGAATTATCGCATCTCTGGAAGAGGAGATGAAAGAGGCTGCGTCGGAGATGCGATTCGAGGAAGCGGCACGAATTCGGGACGAGATAAAAGAGGTGAAGAGAGAACTCCAAGAGGTGCGTGGAATCTATCTCGCGCGACGCCAGAAGCCTGCGGGGCGCTCAAGGCCGCCGCGTCATAGAAGCAGGGGGCGATGACACCAAGGCGGCCAGCGGCTCTTTAGTAACCGGGACTTGAAGTGTGAGGCTTCGAGTTGAATGTTGAAGGGTCAGTGAGAGAAGGTTTCTCTGGAGTCGGTTGTACTCTCGGTAAGGAACCTAGAAAAGCGCTTGATGACCATGTATAGGCCTATAAAGGGGGCGAGCAACATCCCTATCGGCAATGATCCGAGAATGGCTCCAGCAAAGGGTCCTATTCCGGGCTTGTCTACTATCCTTGCCGACGCTACAAAAACCACGTACGGCAATGACCCGAAGATTCCGGTCCAGATCATCACAGTCCCCAAGCTCCGACCCAGGGTTGGACCAGGGGACAGGATCTTCCTACTCGAAGCTAGTGAGACGGCAAAGCAGGCTGCTGATACGCATACCTCTATTAGTGCAAGCTGTGTCGTGTTCATACGCAAAGGCAGTGATCGATGTCGGCACAAGTAATTGTCGATCCAGGACGCGCTACCCAACGTCCCTATGGCGTGGCCATTTACAACTCTAACTTGATATCGACACTTTCGGACATAGCTCCACAAGATATTGAGCTTCGTCAGTTGTCGCTTGCCGATCCGGGAGAAGTTCTGCCGGGATGGCATGTTCCCTCTGGAGCACTTCCTAAACTTCGGATCCCCATGTTTCGTTCGCTGGTGCTAGCTGTCGCTGCTACGCTCCGTCCCGCAGCCGATCTGCTGTTGCTTCGTAGGTCGGACTCGTACTATCACGCCCTCGTTCCCGAAGAGGGCCTGCCGGTGGATCCCGAAAGACGCATTGTCTCGGTGCACGGTTTGGAGTCGCTATCTTGTTCGGGCTCGACTATGTCTAAAGCTAACCTAGCAATCCGCTCGGACTCGGCTCGAAGGTCTGGTGCAGGGATCCGAGGCGCAAGCGACCGCATCTTTGAGTACGTGGCCGCTTCCAGAGCCATAGTTACCACCTCCTCGTACCTGGCCGAGCACTTGACTAGAGAAGTCGGCATTGATCCGGCGAAGATATCTGTAATTCCAGGAGGGGTCGATCACACCCGCTTTTTCCCACGCGAAGAGAGCGAGGTGGAAGAGATCGTCAGCCGGTACTCACTACGTCGTCCCTACGCCGTTAGCGTGGCCGATTCAGGCGCGAGCGCCCGCCTTGTCGATGTCGAA
Source organism: Acidimicrobiia bacterium (assembly GCA_040289475.1). Lineage (NCBI taxonomy): Bacteria > Bacillati > Actinomycetota > Acidimicrobiia > Acidimicrobiia bacterium. The sequence continues at coordinate 46,222 of PSLF01000002.1, forward strand.
GCAGTTGCGGATCGAGTGTGGAGAAAAGAGCGCGTTGAAGTAGTCATCGTAGGGACTTCGCGGGGAAGACGCCCGGGAACTCGTAGGCTTGGATACGTTCCTCGAGAACACCTTCCGGCGTTGTACTCGGGCGCAGTCGCATTCCTTACGCTTTCAAAGTTTCACGGGTTTCCGCTTTCAGTACTCGAATCTCTGGCATGCGGTACTCCGGTGGTGGCGGTCCGCTCGGAAGGGATGATCGAAGCTGTAGGTGACCATGCTTTTCTGGTAGAAGAGGGAGATGTGGACCGGGCGACCGACGGGGTTCTGAAATTCCTTGAGAAACGGTTTCGCAAAAAGGCATCTCTCGAGGGTATCGAGCACGCGCGTAAGTTTTCTTGGTACAAGACTGCGTTAGCGACTTTGGATCTGTATAGGCGGATCGTGTCCGGCGGAGCCGCGGCCGATATGCAATCCGATCAGAGAGAACGGGCAATCCCAAGTCCCCAAGAACTGGAATGAAGAGGAGAGAGGGCGGAAAACACAGGCTCGCCGCTTTACGCCTACAGCAGGGAGAGTGTTTGTGAGGGCTTTTCTAAAACTCCAGTCCGAGTCGGCTGGCAATCCTCTTAGAAGACTTGCACCTTTGTAGGAAGCGGTAGCGCGCAGCCTCTTCTACAGAGTCTTCCAACGGCGCAAGGCGGAGGAATTTGTTGCTACGACGAGAGAGAGCAAGCGATACGAGAGCATCGGCAAAGCTAGGATTGTTGGGCAGCACTGGCCCGTGCAAGTAGGTGCCAAAACAGTTTCGAACCCTACATCCTTCGGTTCCGTCGACCCCGTTGTTGCCCTGTCCATACCTGACAAATCCCAGGGGCGATGCTTCTCTGCCGAGAATCCAAGTTCTACCCCCGTGGTTCTCGAACCCTACAAGGCGTCCCCCGATATCTCTGGAGGCCACGACTTCGACGTTTCCGATCAAGCGGCGTCCGTGCCCGCTCTCTGTTACAGCTGGAAAGATGCCTAGCCCGGGAATAGTCTCCCCCGAGGCCGTTGTGTATCTGAGTCCTAAAAACTGATAGCCGCCGCACACCGCTAAGACGACCAACCCCTCTTCAATTGCGTCTTCGAAAGCTTTCTTGTCGATAGCGGCAAGGCGGCTCGCTACCCTTTGTTGGTCTTTGTCGGCTCCTCCACCGATTATGACGATATCGATCTCCCCAAATGAAAGACTCTCTACCGATTCCGTCGTATCCAAACGGGCTGGGATTCCCCGCAGCGCGCAACGCCTGAGAAGCGCTATCGCGTTTCCGCGATCTCCGTACAACCCCATGGACTGGGGAAAAAGATGGAGTATTCGGAGCGGAGTAGCCAAAGTCATTACGGTTGTTATCTTCTCGAATTCGCTCTTCATCGGCTCTGATCCTCTATGGGAGGGGCCAGCTTCCGCTTCACAAGGTCTGCGCGTAGCGTTCGCATAGCTGTGTATGTGGCTATGAATGGAACGGGCCAACCCGGAAGAGCATTCGATAGCGCTGTACATAAAGCGTGGTATGGGTCTCTAAGAGTAAGAACCAGACGCGGGTCCCAGCCGTCGTAGACAAGGCGGAGTGCAACGGACTCGGCTCTATCGCCACATGCCACAACCGGCAACATGCAGCCAAGAATTCCAGAAAAGTCGACATCCCAAATCCAGGAAATATCTCTTCCATCGGCGATCCTGTCGTTGAGCGCGAAGACGAGAGGGATGCGACAGCTTGGGTATTCTCCTAAAATCTCTGCCTCTTGGCGTACTAAGCGGAGGTTCTGAGAGATACTTTGAGGGTTCTTCGATAGGAGAAGGTATGCCGGGCGGCCATATACGTTGACCATCTCGGAGCGGCCGTACGCGGCTTTTGTTTTAGACAAGGCGCGTTCTATAGACGACCTCGAAAGCCCGGCCTCAGTGGCCACTGCCGCCGACGCTGAGGCGTTGTACACGTTGTGTAGACCGGGAAGGGGAAACATAAACTTCGTGGCTCCGGCGGGACACTCCAGCTGGACCCGCGTTCCCCGCATCCCTCCCGATTCAAAAACAGAAACGGAGTAGTGAGGCTGTGGTCGATTGAACCCACAGGATCTACACGAATAATGCCCGCCGCCTGTCGCGTAAGCTGTTTCGTAGTCTAGGTCTTCTCCGCAGGAAGGACACGCAGCCGAGTCAGGCGAAGAAGTTTTGACCTCCTCGGACTCTGGCACCGCCTCGATACCAAAGTAGACGACTCGAACCGATGGAGAAAGCGTTTCTGCCTGTTTAGCAACGTGACATATCCGAGGGTCGTCCGCGTTGGCTACTAGTGTCAATCTTCGACTCTCGTCTTTACGCCGTAATGCATCCAGCCAGCGACACACGACCGTATCGATCTCGCCGTAGCGGTCCAGTTGATCGCGAGCAAGGTTCAACAAGACCACGAAGTCCGGCCCCACTTCTTCGATCGCTGTCGGCAGCGCCCCCTCGTCGACTTCGAAAATAGCTGGGGTTTTTTTCGTTTCTAAAAGAGCGGAGACAAGCCCCGGTGTGAGGTTGGCACCAGCTCTATTGGTCGCGACTTTTCCAGCGACTTGCCTGAACACCTCCGCGAGCAATGACGTAGTCGTAGTCTTGCCGTTGGTCCCGCTCACAAAGACAACAGGATGCGACAGGCGTTTCGCGAGGTTCTTCAGAGCATTACGGTCCAAAGCCAGGGTGACCTTTCCCGGCAGAGTGCTTCCTCTATCGGGGTCGAAGAGTCTTAGCAGGCTGCGTACAGCGCGACCGACGGCTATAGCTCCCGATGCCTTTACTGCGGTTATCTCTCTTTACCTCCTAAATGTGATGTCATTGCAATAGAACCCGTCTCGACCAACTTATACGAGTTGTAAGCGATCTTATGTAACTGTCGGCCGGGTAGTGGCAATCGTGCGGTTTTTGGATATCCGGGCACTGCGCGATGCTGAACACATCATTCTTTACCATGACCCGAAGATGGGACCCTTCGAGCACTCAAATCCAGAGTGCTCGAGGATGAGTTTTTCTAGCCGAAGGGTAGAGGGTAGATGTCTGTGACCGACAAAATAGTCATCAGGGGTGCGAGAGAGCACAACCTGAAAAATGTCGATCTCGATCTACCACGTAACGCTCTGATTGTCTTCACTGGAATTTCTGGATCCGGCAAGTCGTCTTTGGCATTCGACACTATTTATGCCGAGGGTCAGAGGCGCTATGTGGAATCGCTCTCGGCATACGCTAGGCAGTTCCTCGGTCAAATGGACAAACCCGACGTGGACTTCATAGAGGGGTTGTCACCGGCCGTTTCGATCGATCAGAAGTCCCGCTCCCACAATCCTCGGTCAACGGTGGGGACAATTACGGAAATCTACGATTATCTTCGTCTCCTTTACGCCCGTATTGGAAGACCGCACTGTCCCAAGTGCAACAGGTCCATTTCCCGCCAGAGCTCGTCCGAGATCGTAGAGCGGGTGATGGATTTGCCTGAAGGAACGAGGATTACAATTTTGGCACCCGTGGTGCGTGGACGTAAAGGCGAGTTCGAGTCGCTTCTTTCTGACTTGGCTAAGCAGGGATTCGCTCGCGCTCGAATCGACGGCGACACCGTCGAGCTGGGCCCGGGAATCCGTCTGGATCGCTACAAAATTCACACCATTTCGGTAGTCGTAGACCGCGCTCTGGTGCGGCCTGGTTCCAAGCAGCGAATAGCGGACTCCGTGGAAACCGCGCTGGAGTTGGCTAACGGCGTGGCCGAAATAGAGGTCTCGGGGGAAGGGGACTCTGCTGTATTGGCAGAAGCCGACAGGATCAGCACCGGATCGAAGCGCCCCGACAGCGAAGCCAACAAAGAGCAGATTGAGCCGCAGATGTTTGTCTTCAGCCGCCACCTTGCCTGCCACGAATGCGGGGCTTACTTTGACGAGCTGGCACCCAGGAACTTCAGTTTCAACTCGCCGTACGGGGCATGCGAGGCGTGCTCGGGCTTGGGGGTGAGGTTGGAGGTCGACCCGGATTTGGTGGTTCCCGACCCCTGCTTGTCGGTGGCAGAAGGGGCTATCAAGCCGTGGGGGAGCGGACGCTCTCGCTACTTCGACGCGCTAGTAAAAAGCGTGGCCAAAGAGTTCGACATTGACCTCGATGCTCCTTGGAAGTCCCTTCCAAAGCGCAAAAGGAACCTGCTTTTATACGGGACCGACGAGCCCGTGATGGTCAGGTACCGCAACCGATACGGCAGAGAACATACCTATTGGGCTCAGTATGAGGGCGTAGTGAATTGGCTTGAGCGGCGTCACGGTGAAAGCGAGAGCGACTGGTCGAGAGAGCAAATCGAGTCGTATATGAGAGAGGTCCCATGCCACGCGTGCGGCGGAGCTAGATTGAGGCGCGAAAGTCTTGCCGTGAGGATTGGGGATTCGAACATTGCCCAGGTTTGTGCTATGTCGATTTCCCGTCTTTATGAGTGGGTGAGTTCTCTGAGGCTCAAAGAGCGCGAGCAGCTCATTGCCCGTAGAGTGCTGAAAGAAATTACTACGAGATTGAAGTTTTTGATCGACGTCGGTCTGGATTATCTCACTCTGGACCGCCCTGCAGCGACGCTGGCTGGTGGCGAGAGTCAACGCATTCGGCTCGCAACCCAAATCGGGTCGGGTCTTGTGGGCGTGTTATACGTTCTCGATGAACCGTCTATCGGTCTGCACCAGCGAGACAACCGGAAGCTTATCGAAACTTTGGTCAAGCTCAGGGATATGGGAAACACGTTGATAGTCGTGGAACACGACGAGGAGATGATCAGATCTGCAGACTTTATCGTAGACATTGGTCCTGGAGCGGGAGAGCACGGAGGTGAGATCGTTGCAGCCGGCAGTATCGATGTGATCACCTCCGAACCTCGATCAATCACCGGTGCCTACTTAGCAGGGAGGAAGTCTATTCCGGTGCCCGCAAGACGCAGAGAGCCAGGAGAGAAGTGGCTTCACGTAGAGGGGGCCCGCGAGCATAACCTAAAGAACATCGATGTATCGTTTCCTCTCGGTTGCTTCGTGTGCGTGACAGGCGTTTCCGGCTCCGGGAAATCTACCCTCGTAAACGACATCCTACACAGGGCGCTGATGGCCGAGGTGTATGGCTCCCGAATGGTTGCTGGAGCCCATAGGCGCATCCGAGGTGTCGAGCACATCGACAAAGTCATAGGCATCGACCAAAGTCCCATAGGAAGGACGCCGCGATCGAATCCAGCAACATACACTGGCGTTTTTGACTACATAAGGAAGCTGTTTGCCATGACCCACGAGGCGAAGGTGCGGGGATATACTCCCGGCCGCTTCAGCTTCAACGTTAGGGGAGGACGCTGCGAGGCATGTTCTGGGGACGGCACTATTCGCATAGAGATGCATTTTCTACCCGATGTCTTTGTGCCATGTGAGGTGTGCAAGGGTGCCCGCTACAACCAAGAGACACTCGAGGTGACCTTCAAAGGTAAAAACATTGCCGACATACTCGAGATGTCGGTGGAGGAAGCCCTCCACTTTTTCTCAAATCAGCCTTCTATATTTCGGCATCTGCAGGCCCTAGCTGGCGTGGGCCTCGACTACATAAAGCTTGGTCAACCTGCAACGACCCTCTCTGGCGGGGAGGCGCAGCGCGTAAAGCTCGCGACCGAGCTCGCCAAGCGACCTACGGGCCGCACCCTTTACATCCTCGACGAGCCGACAACGGGGCTTCACTTCGACGACATAAAAAAGCTCCTGGCGGTACTCGATCGTCTGGTGGAGGTCGGCAATACCGTCATAGTCATCGAGCACAACCTTGACGTCATAAAGACAGCGGACTGGATCGTCGATCTGGGCCCCGACGGTGGCGACCGAGGAGGTAGGGTGGTTGCCACCGGTCCTCCAGAGCATGTTGCGAAAGCGGAGGAATCCTACACAGGCCAGTTCCTCTCCCAGATTCTGCTATCCGCACAGTAGGGATCCGACCGAAGAACGACTGGTCATCGGTAGGATTGAGTTTTGTTTAGCCCTGGGATACCCAGTTAGCCCGCTTCTTTTTACCCTGGCGGTTTGACCGAGTTGACCACTAGGTCTTCGGCACCCGGATAACCTGGGGGAAAAAGGCCCCACACGACAAGAACCGCGTTTTCTAAGGGATACATCCAACGCACTTCCTCGAGCTGAGTGCCGTCAACAGTACCTTTTCCCTTCACAAGTATTCCCCCTCGGAACGGCTCTTCAGTGGAGGTGAGCTCCGGAAGAATTTCGGAGAGGTAGTATCCGACTGTCTCGAGTGCGTCGGCGCCGTCGATCCCTTCGGCGGCGACATTTCCTATTCCTATTCGGGGGATGGGACTTTTTGATCCATTGGGCACCAAGGTCGCCCATAGCTCGATCTGGTCACCCTTCAAGATTTCCCATTCAGATGGGACCGTTACTATCGTGCCGTTTGGGCCTTTGTAGCGGCCCTCACCCAGGTCTTGCAGCTGTGGTGAACCTGTCCCGGCAACCTCATTTTCAAGAACGGAATTGCTCGGATGTTGGGTGATAGATGAGGCCTGCTGCTCGCCACGGTTTCCTTTCCCGGATATCGAGGCCGTGCCGCTCCGATAGGCCATTGCAGCTAAGACCACCGAGCCTATCGCTGCTATGAATGCGATGCCCCCAATTGCAGCGCGCTTTCGGGGTTCGAGCCGCCCGATCGAGTGAAGGCTGTGTAGGCCTTGAAAGTGCTGCACTATATGGCGAAGCCGTCGGCGCCAGGATCGACGCTTTTGGTGGCAGCGCGGTGCCCTGCCAAAGACACGGCGGATGTCTTCGTCCACCAGTCCCCCCTCGAGTTTCACATCGGTACCGCCTTATGACCTTGACCGTAGGGTTCGAGAATCCTGAGCAGAGTTGGAGTGTTCCAGGCCGTAGCGGTGGTTCGACAACAATTGAGCGTAACTGCGACCTGACGGCTCTGCTATGCCTCAATTCACAAAATCGATGCCTAGGAGAGGTGATCCTACCCCGATCTCTTCGGACTTTCTTTGTTTGTACGGTATCGCAATTCTGAGCAACGAATCAGCCAAGGGAGAAAGGGTAGACCTTTGTAATGGTTGGTGAATACCAAAGGCCGCCTAATCAACCCGCGATCTCGAGCATGCGATCCAGAGCGAGCTTGGCGTCGTGTGCGGTGTCGGCATCAACCGTTATCTGGTTGACAATTCGCCCATCGGCCAGAGACTCCAAGCACCACGCCAAGTGGGCGGCGTCGATGCGGAACATTGTGGAGCATGGGCAGACTATTGGATCTAAGCTCATTACGGTCTTTCCAAGAGGAGCCATTTCTCTGGCTAGCCGCTGGACCAAGTGAATCTCGGTTCCCACTCCCCACGTGGACCCTGACTGAGCCTCGGTGATCGTCTTCTTTATCTGCTCAGTGGATCCAACGAAATCAGCCAGGAGTACGACTTCATGGGCGACCTCGGGGTGAACAATAACCTTGCCTTCTGGATGCTCTGCCCGAAATCGATGCACCATGTCGGTGGTGAAGCGTTGGTGCACAGAGCAGTGTCCTTTCCAGAAGATGAAGGTCGCCTCTTTGAGCGCTACCTCGTCGATTTCCGAGTAGTCGGCGTTTGGATCCCAAACGAACTCGTCACGCTGGGTGAAGCCCATAGCACGTGCGGTATTCCTGCCGAGGTGCTGATCGGGTAGAAAGAAAATCTTCTCTCGCTGTTGTAGCCCCCACTCGATTACCTTGGGCGCGTTCGAGGATGTACACACCGCACCACCTCGCGCGCCTACAAAAGCTTTTACTGCAGCCGACGAGTTCATGTATGTAATAGGCATGACCGAATCAATGTCGAGAACCTGAGAAAAGTACTCCCAAGCCTCTTCCATAGCATCGATTGGAGCCATGTCCGCCATTGAGCAGCCAGCGTTGAGATCGGGGAGGATTACGATCTGGCTGTCGGAGGTGAGGATGTCAGCCGATTCTGCCATGAAGTGAACTCCGCAAAAGACAATGTATTTAGACTCGAGGTGTTCTGCGGCGTACTTGGCGAGCTTGTAGGAGTCGCCTGTGGCATCGGCCCAGCGATACACCTCGTCTCTTTGGTAGTGGTGGCCGAGGATTATGAGATCTTTACCGAGTCGCTGGCGAGCGTCGGCAATCATTTTTTGGAGCGCGGCTTCGTCTGCCTCCCGATAGCGCGCGGGTAGCGTAGCCTGTAGCCGGAGCATATTTCCTCCAGGAGTTATTCGATAATGGCCCCGATTGACCGGTGACCCCCCTGGCCGGGGTCACGGGGATGGCGGCCTCGGAGCCTTTGCGAGCTAAAAGCCGTCTTCTAAGCCAGGCGGCTTTCGTATTCAGTGTAGCTAACACACGAGGGGCTGATCACATTTCTTAGGTCTCTTGGAGCTCTGGGCGCCAGTGTGCCGAGCCGTACAGCCTGGAGCTCCCTTCTTATGCATGCAACTCTCAATTCGACAGTAGGACGAAGCCAGCTGGACTGAGGGAGAGTCGAGCCTGGCGCTCCTCTCCCATACCACAGGCAATCCCGGTGTGGGAGGGTATTGACAGCTCGGATCACCGCCTATAGGATCTCGACCATTCAAGCGACAAGCCTCATGTGCCGGGGGCGGGGCAGCTGGAATGATCAGGGGAACACAAGCCTACGCCAGATTGCGGCCGAAGAAGCCTAATTCGGCGCTACCCTTCCTAATCTCTCTCTCTCTCTCGTAGCACTCGCTCCTGCTGCCACCAGCCAAGCTGAACCTCAGAGCCCATATCTTCTAGTCGCCTCGAGCCAGGGGCTTTCTATGGCCCAGGCGCCATCTAGGGCGCTCCTCACGCTCGAAGACGACTCCGGCGTCGTCGCCTACGAGCACTCCGGGGAGGGAGTGGTAGCGGGACTCGGGGTATCTGGAGAGGAGAAGTTTCCAAAAAGATCCTTGGGCGAAGTATCTTCTCCACCGGTGTTGGCTTGGAGTCCCCAAGGCAAGCTTGTGGCAGGAGCATCAACACCCTCCGGCATACGGGTCTTTTTACTCTCTTCTCAGAGCGGTCTCATAGAAGGCACCCCCCTCCCAGTAGACACCCAGGGCGGGCAGGTGTTCCTCGCAGCAGACACCTCCTCGCTTTATGTGACATACACGAAGGCGTTTCCCACCTCGGGGGTTTACATCTCCAAGTCCCGAGACGGCCTCACGTGGTCTTCGCCCCGCCTCGTCACCCCGGCCTCTCTAGAGGCTCGATCTGCTGTAGCAAGCGCTGCCTCTGGTGTTTTTGTCGCAGTAGCCGATGCTAGAAAGCTCAGCTTCCTAAAGGAAATGCCTGGGGGCGGCTTTGCGCTAGCGGAGGAAACCACGCGGCTCTCGTCGAATACTTTCTCGTTTGGAGGCGATCCGCCTCGCGCTACCTATGCCAAAAACAACGGGATCTACCTAGCCAGCCTGGGTCCTGCAGGAGTAGAAGAGATCCGCCTCGGCAAAAAAGAAGAGAAAGATTCGATCCTGGTCCTTCCCGCTAGCTCCTCTGAGAGTCTTTCTTTCGTCTTCTCTGCGTCACCTTCCTCAATGCTGCGCTACAAGATCACAAAACATGGTGCCGAGGGTCCCCTCATAGTTGCCGACAGGCGAGCGGCCTCGCTTCAAGCCGCAGAAAGAGGCGGGCCCGCCAAGACATGGCTTTCGTGGATGGAGACCTCTCCGGGTGGAAGCTCGCTGTACCTGCATCCAGAAGATCTAGGGCCACCTTGGGCGAGGTGGTTAGCGCCCAGGGAACGCTCTGTGGTAGCAGGCACGATTGCGCTGAGGGTCGCAGCCAGAGACGAGACGGGCCTCTCGTCGCCGCCACGCTTCTTCGTCGCAGAAGAGTCGGGACCTCCAGAGGACAGAGGCGAGCCGATTACCTGTCTTAGAGGGCGACCCGGCTTCGTGCCAGTTCCTCCTGGTGAGAAGCCCTCTCCGATCGACCGAAGAGAGTGCAAGCAAAAAAAGAAATCCACCCCGACATATGCCAACAAGCCTCAGCCAAAGCCACCTGGGATTTCAGGGCCCCAAGAGGAGATCGAGTTCGTCGAAACGTTCGACACCCGCCAAGTCGCAGACGGCTGGTATCGCTTCGGAGCGTTCCTCGAGGACACCTCTGCCAACGAGACATTCGCTGTCTTGGATCCTTACGTAGACAACTCCCCACCCGAGGTTTCGATTGACCTGCCTCTAACCGACACGTTGGTCTCTTCTACAGCAGACGTGATCGGTACGGTGACCGATGCCACTCTGTCTGCATGGACCCTCCATGCCTCTATCCCAGGCCAACCTCCTCGGCTGCTGTCTTCGGGACCCGCACCCGTTCTCGGGGGATCCCTAGGCACTTACAAGACGACTTATGCTCCTGCTGGATATGCCGGGCCTGTTTACCTCGTCCTGTCCGCCACCGACTCGGCCGAGCCCGTTGCTAACACTGCCAGTTACACTCGGAGGATTTACTCTGACGACCCAAGGGATGCCTATGGGTTCTTGGGCTTAGCTTTCTCTTACGAGCTCTCCACTACAGTGGCGGTAACGGCCGACATCTCTGGGGCGGTCTCGTCTTGGGTCCTAGAGGCCTACAAAAAAGGCGAAGCCACCCCTTCTCTCACCCCTCCTTCTTTTTCTGCCCAAGGCAGTACTGCTGGGCCCTCGACCCACCTTGCTGACTGGGACATAAAGAACAGGTGGGGACCTGGCGAAGTATCATTCATCCTCTCCACCTACGACCAAGAAGGAGATAGGTTCGAGGACCGAAAAGATGTCTCGTTTTACTGGACGCCGGCCCGCCTGGCAATAACCGCTCCTAGTCTTGACGGGCCTCTGTCCGGAACCATCTCGATAGAGGGTTACATAGAGGGCTCCAACATCTGGGCGTGGGCGTTGGGCACCCCTGTCTCCGACAGCGCTCCTTCTTTCTCGCCGGATGACGGCTTGGTCGTTTTCGAGTCCACCAGGGAGCTCGGATTCTCGGGGCCACTGTCTGGGTGGGTGCCTTCTTCCAAGGACATCTGGGTGGTGGGATCCGACGGGACGGGGCTACGCCGCCTCACTGGGGGACCGGAAAGCCTAGCTTTCGGATACAACTCCACGCCCTCTTTCTCTCCCGATGGCGCATGGATCCTGTTTTCTTCCACGAGGGACGGTAACCAAGAGATCTACAAGATGTCATCCGAGGGAGGCGGCCTTACGAACCTGTCATCCAATCCCGCCCAGGACCTTTATCCCGCATGGTCCCCGGATGGAAGATCGATCGCATTTGTCTCTACGAGGGAGGGCACGGAGGCCCTCTACCTCATGGGCGCCGACGGCTCGGGGCCTCTAAAGCTCTTGGAAATGGGTGGTGGGATCCGCTCACCTGACTTCTCTCCCGACGGAAAGAGAATCGTTTTCGAGGCAGGAACGCCTGGGTCGCAGCAGATCTACCAGGTATACCTCACCGACACCCAAAACCCAATCTTGCTTACCGATCCATCCAGGGCCGATTCCTACTCCGATCCCGCTTTTTCTCCCGACGGCCGCAGAATTGCCTACGTAAGACATCCAGACCCAGACATATATGTCATGTCCGCCGATGGCACCGGTGAAACTCCCTATGTCTCTTCTCCCGCAGCCGATGTAGACCCAGACTTTTCATCGGACGGATCCAAACTGGTATTTGCCTCTGATCGCTCTCGGAGCACAGAGCTTTACGTAAAGGATGCAGGGGATCCCCAATCGCCCGAGGTGTTGTTGATCCAAGACCCTGCTTCGCCACACCAAGACCGCCTGCCGTCTTTTTCACCCCAGAGATTCCCATTTCCCCCGGCTCCGACAGAGAATCTCGCTCCCAAGATCGACCCGGCCCCCTTCCAAGAGGGTTCCTACCTCTTGGATCCGCCCGAGCAGTTCCCCCAAGGACCCCGTTCCCAAGGCACCCTCGGCCAGATAGACACGAGGCTTCTAAGACCCGGGGTCACACCCTTGGTTTTGGTGGTACTGCAGTGCCCTTCGCCACCCCCGCCTTTTGTCTTGAGGATCCCTAGGTCGTATGACCAAGAGACATCCACGACCATCTCCACGCTCGCTTCGTGCAGGGCCTACCAGGCGCGCCAGTCGATACGGGTGCAGGCTGCTACTGCCTCTGTTCAGGTGCGCTTGGAGCTGAAAGAGACGGGCCCTGGCTTTGCAGGACCACTCTCGGCGGGAGTCGTCTACCGAGGAAGGGGCGCATGGCAGGCCGAGGACAGGTGGTACATCCAGGACGACCCTCAAGATCTCACTCCGGGCCCCGTCCCTGAACTGGTACGAACCAAGGGGAGGATGTGGGCCAAGGGATCACTTGCTCTCTATCCCAGAGTACCCCTGGACTATTACGTTCCCGTAGGGGACTACCTAGCCTTGGAGTCTGTCTCCACTCTCATGTCCCAACCGCGGAAGGGGCTTTTCAATCTCTCGGGATCTCCACCTCAAGAAATCGGGGAAGAGGAGTTCGCTCCTGGGAGGCGGGGGATCCGCCTCCAAGCACCCATGCCCCAGGGATCCTCTCACTTCGGCGGTACCCCGCTGTTGGTGGCATGGGAGGAGCCAGGGTCTGGACTCCTCGGGTGTCTCTCGTACGACTACCAGCTATCTAGAGCAGGCCCCTACGCTCCGCTCCCAGATCTGTCCTCCGGGTGGGAAGGTCCACAGGGTACGACTGTCTATGCGAGGGTCACCCTGGTTTTCTCGAACTACAACGGGGATGCCTTCGTCCCAAGGGTGCAAGAGGCAGGTGAGTGATGGGTCCGCACCTCTTGTCTCGTCGTCACATCGCATCTTTATTAGCAGCGGTGCTTGCCTGGGCCTTGCTCAGCGCCTTGAACCACGCGGTTTTATACCCCACAGCCTATGCAGCCCACGACTCGAGGGGGCCGTGCGAGCTAAAGGGTCCTCTGATCGTAGGAAGGATCGACAATCCGGGACCAACACACCTCGCTGTCTCAAACAGCGACGGAAGCTGCCTACACAGCTATCAGAACTTCTCCGTTGCGGCAGCTTGGTTCGACTTAACTGGAAACCGATTGATTTTTCTTCAGCCCGTGGGCGGCGGCTGGTGCCAGATAGGCCATGCTAGGCTTGATCTCACCGATATCTATGTCAACACAAACCCAAAGGCACAGGTTGACTGCCGGGTCGGATTGATAACTTCTCCTTATTCGGGAGTTCCCGCTTGCTTCGTCACCTATCTACCTGCCGTGGACCCAAGAACCAAGGGAAAGGCCGGGTTGTATTTGCTTTGTGCATGGTCTTCGGAGCCTTTACTCCTGCGCGAGCGCAAGCCGGGTGAAGCCGTCGTAGGAGGGGCTGCGGGAGGCGGAACAATCGTGTTTCTCCAGAGCACGCGCTCCGGCTTGAAGCTCAAGACAACAACCCAGTTGGGCGATGGAACTTGGAGCGAACCCACGGACATAACCGGCTACACAGACGCAGTAGGGGGGGCAAACTCAATCGTGCCGGGGAGTCTCTATGTCAGCCCCGACGGTTCTACTGTGAGCTTTTTTACCATCGAAGACGGTGTTCCGGTGTTTTACACCATGCCGGCGACGGGCGGCGACCCTAGAAGGGAGGGCGCGCTACTCACGCCAGGTGGAGGCCTGACAGTGACCAGGGTCAACTCGGTCGCTTATTCTTCGAATGGCTGCATAGTGGCAGTGCAAGCCCAGGGCGCTACGGACCCTCCTACAGTCGTTTTGGCCATACGAAATCTATGTAGCGGTTCTTCGTTTGTGAGGGTGTACACGAGTTGCTGCCCCTTCACGCCGACCGGAGTCGGGCCACTCTTTATGCCTGCGGACGCGTTGTACAGGGTTAATAACCCCTACTCCCCCGCAGCTGGCGATCCTGTCAACTTAGCAGAGGGTAACGCTCATATCACCGCTTCCGATCTGTACGTGCATGCCGCCGGCCCGTCCCTAGGGGTAGCGAGAGCGTACAACCTCGCTGACAGCACTAGGGGGCCTCTGGGCGTTGGCTGGTCGCTTTCTCTAGAGGAGAGGATAGAAATGGGACGCCCCGGAGAGATCCCCTCCTCTCGCCAGGGTGTGACCTGGCAGGAGCCTAGCGGGGGAAGGCTCTTCTTTCAACGGATCTCGGGTACCTACAAGCCGCCCCCTGCCAGACACGAGCAGCTAGGAATGGACAGCGCGGGGCGGTTCTACCTCACGGACACCGCAGGTACCCTCAAGACTTTCGGCAGCTCTGGAAGGCTGGAAAAAGTAGAGGATCGGTTCAACGTAGGCTACGCCCTGGGGTACTCCTCCGACGGGCGGTTGGAGGCCGTTACGCATACGATGGGTCCGACGCTGCGCCTTTCGTACAATCAAGACCAGCTTTTGGTGGGCGTCGAGTCATCGGATGGGAGATCGGTTTCCTACCAGTACACGGACGGCTTGCTGTCTCTCGTCACCAAGCCTGGGGGAGTGACCGAGAGCTACCAGTACAACGCCTCTGGTCAACTCGAATCTATCAGGGACTCTTCGGGCCAGGTCATCTATGTACAGGACATGGTGGAAGGTGCTGTGAGTCGACAGAGAGATGCGAGGGGTTTCGGTTATTCGTTTACCTACACACCAGGTGCGATCCCAGGCTCCGGTCGAGCACAGGTAGAAGACCCGCTCGGCGGTAGGGAGAATGTGTCGTGGGATTCCAATGGATCCGAGACGGAGCGCATCGACCAAGTCGGTGCGACGACCACTCACCGCTACAACTCTGCAGGCGACAGAATCCAGACAAGAGATGCAAGAGGAGAGGTGTGGCACACCGAGTACAACGACCAGGGCGACCCAATCTTGATGACTGACCCGATAGGGGTTGTAAGCCGCACCGAATACCGGAAAGACCACCAGCCCCTCTCTACCAGGGATCCCACTGGGGTGAGAACCGATTACGTCTATGACGAGAGAGGATCGGTCATAAGAGTGGACACCCCGGTGGGCTCAACGGTCCTCGTGCCCAACCAAGACGGGACCGTCTCCGCTGTGATATCCCCGGACGGGATGGTGTCTAGAACCGAGTACGACTCTCTAGGTAGACCAATTCGCCAGATAGATCCAGGGGGGCGTTCGTCTTACACAATCTACAACCCAGACGGCACGGTCTACAAGACTGTTTCTCCGGGAGGCCGTACAACTACCACCCTTTACGATCAAGCCCGCCGGCCCCAATCCGTCGAGGACTCTATGGGCAATACAACGTTCTTCGGCTACGACGCTGCGGGAAACCAAATCTTTGTCACGGAGCCAGCGGGGCAGTCCACTCACTTCGGATACGATCCCGCCTACAATCTCGTCGAGACCTCCACCACCATCGAAGGTGGTCAGGTCATAAGGGCGAGCTACTCCTACGACCAAGCCAACCGCCTCACCCAGATCACCTACCCAGGCTCTACTGGCACAGCCACTTACACCTACACTCCCAATGGAAACCTCGCCACCGCCACCGACCCAGACGGGGCCAGGTGGTCGTATTCCTACTCCCTGCGGGGTGAGTTGACCGAGGTGATATCCCCAGATGGCACCAAGACCACTTATTTATACGACCCGGTAGGGCGGTTGATCTCCCAGGACAACACCAACTCGGGCACCCACACCTACCTCTACGACAGGGCAGGACGTCTCGTAGTGGCAGAGAGGCTGGGTGCAGGAAGAGTCGAGTACGGCTACGACCGAGCAGGCCGCCGGGTCCTCGAGAAGTACAAGATGCAGCGGGGAAGAGAGGGCGAGCCACAGGAGTTCTTGGTTATCCAGACCCTCTCTCCTGGAGGAAGGAGAGAGGTCCTAGCATTCGGGGGACTAGAAGCTGACCGCCAAGAGATCTTCTACCAGTGGAGAGAAGATGGCCTTCTAGGAGGTATCTCCTCTGCCGATTTCTTCTCAGGTCAAGGGATCTTCTATGGCTACGACCAAGACTCAGGAAGACTCAAAGCCATAGCCTACCCCTCTTCTACTACCGCTTTCTTGTCCTACGACCCAGAAGGAAGGGCCACCGAGCTCACCTGGACCCTCCCCCAGGGAACCCTTGCCTATCCCACCAGATACGACAAGAGGGGGTATCTAACCCAGATGGGAAATGCCACGTACACCTATGACGCCTTAGGGAGGCTCACTGGAGCAAGAGACGAACTAGGAGATACCTACGAGTACTCCTACGACTCCTCCTCTAACAGGACCCAGGTGAAACAAAACGGTGTGACCACCCAGTCCCTCTCGTTCGAAGAAGCAGACAAGATTGACACTGAAGCACACCCCCAATTCGCCTACGACCCTACAGGCAGGCTGATCTCGGATACCACCTACTCATCTAGGAAGCGAAGCCTCTTCTGGGATGGCTCAGGACGCCTTATAGCTGCAGCCATCTACGACCCTTCCACAGGACACCGCCAAGAAGTTAGATTGACCTACGATCCTACAGGCAGGCTCTCCGAAAAGGAGGTCTTCGAGGACGCCACCTACCTAAAAGAGCACCACCTCTACTACTACGAAGCAGACCGCCTCCTAGCAGAAGAAGAAAGAGTGAGCTCTACCTTCAGGTACTACCTCTATGGAGGTAGAGACACACCGGCTGCCATGAAGGAAAAGAAAAAAGACGGCACATCCACTACCTACTTTTACTTGACCAACACCCACGGAGATGTAGTGGCACTCCAAGACAAGGACGGAAAAATAATAAACGGTTACGCCTACGGACCCTGGGGTGAGCCGAAACGGGTATCAGAACAAGTCCACCAGCACTTCAGGTATGCAGGCTATCTCTACGACCCCACTACAGAGCTCTACTACCTGAGAGCTAGGTGGTACGACCCAGGCACTGGGAGGTTTTTGTCGAGGGATCCTCTCCCAGGATCATCGATACACCTAGTATCGCTGAATCGGTATGCCTATGGGTATTGCGCGCCCCCTTCGAAGAGAGATCCAAGCGGATTGAGCCCTGGATGTAAGCGAGGAATTACCGCGTTGGCCAACGTTTTGGATGCTATGGCACGAATATATGTCAAGGACCTCAGCCAGGGCGGTCAGTGGAATGAGTTCGTGGATGCAATCGCTCGCGTCATTGTGGGCTATTCGAAGGAGCAACTTGGCTTCATTGGCAAGCTAGGGCTGTTGCGGCGTCCAACATATGGTGGCCTGCAATTGGGGCCTCAAGGTTGGAAGGACTTCGTTTCTGATGATCCGAATCCATCACGCCATCTGATGGTTTTTGTCGTGTTTGGCTACTATGATCTTGACCGTGTCGTGTGGCCGGAATTGTATGAGCTTGGTCAGGGCGGAACGCTCGAGGATGTGGCTCTCGGCGACACCGGTGTCGACCTTGGAAATCGACTCCAGCTCGGAAGGGACACCGCTGGGATAGCTGGCATCACACCCTATCAGTTGGGGGGCGAGATCCAGTCGCTTTACGGTTCGGGGGACTGCAGCCGCTTGCCGTGGCTGCGGCAGACGCCCATTCTCGGGGGCCCCTCGAAGTATCTTCCTCCCGGGTCATACGACATTCCGCCTTTTATGAGCAGGGGCTGAGACTTCTCCGTGGAGAGGCAAAATAAGAGGCGCCTTATTGTTATCGTGTGGATATCGGGGTATATTCTCGCCCTTGCTTTGGCGGTGTTATTAGCGGCGTTAGTGTGGATATGGGCACTGGTCCTTTCCTCGGTGACTGAAATATCACGCATCGAGGATGGAAGGAACCGGGCTGCTCGGATGTTCGCTAGCGATCTTCAATCCTGCATCTTTGGAGTCGAGTCAGAGCCACAGCTCATGGATACCTGGGAGGAGTGGCACGATTACAGATTGAGTGCGGATGGAACTTACGATGAGGTCTCGGCAACCATCGCGAGGTGTCTGGAACCCCAGGGCTTCAGGGTGACTCTGACAGAAACCTGCGTTACTTGGTGGTCGTCTAGAAATCTTGTCGCTCGTGAGGGTAAGCCACCGCCACACCTGGTACGATCGGTAACCATTTTCTTTGGCACCGACTGCACGGCCCGCAAGCTGTCGAGCGTCCGGGTGGACATATACGTTGACCGACAGTGGGTGGCGGACGAAAGGCAAGGATACGCTGTCAAGTTAATCCGGGGCGAGGTAAACGTACTGCTTGGGATAGGTCCCGCATGTCGGGCGGCGGCCCAATACGGCCCAATACATGGGGAACACGTCGCGCGAGGTGCTTCTCGCAGAACATGCCACCACGGCCACTATCATGCAAAATCCTTACGCAGGCTGGGAGGCAAGGATAGCCACATGGTCGAACAACCCATACGGCACATCCACTACCTACTTTTACTTGACCAACACCCACGGAGATGTAGTCGCACTAGAGCTCTACTACCTGAGAGCTAGGTGGTACGACCCAGGCACTGGGAGGTTTTTGTCGAGGGATCCTATGGCAGGTATGGTCAAACACCTAGCGAGTGTTAACCGTCAGTTGTATGGGGCACGCGCCTCATCATCTACGATAGATCCATCTGGAATGGCGTCGAGGAATACGTCACGACTCCGGCAAGCCGAAAACGCGTGCTGATCACGGTTTGGCGAGGCCGACTGGTGGATCGGGCTGATTGCCATGGTAACCTTTCCGGAGTGGAGCAATCCGTTTCGCGTGGATGTCCAGTGGCGGAATTACCGACCGCCCCGTTGGGGTCGTCACTCGACGGATGGGGACGGCATCATCTATCTGTCAAACCTACTGCGGGTGTCGCCTATCTGGGAATTAGGGGTGTACTGTAGGCAAGCGGTGCGCATTGGAATGCGAATGCCGACTCGCTCTTAGGCTCTGTTTCACGAGGCCACCCACATGTATTTCCGGGACCCCGGAAATGTCTTGTGGGATCCCTTTGGCGAAAACGAGCCCGCGATCGAAGGTCGAGCGAAGGCCGGCGCGGCCACACTTCTGTTCGTCTCTTTAGCCCAGCCAGGAGTTGGTCACACCGTCGTTGGTGTGGCATGGCTGCTCGCAGGAGGGTGGGGGCTGGTGTTGTTGTTCTTAAGCTTGCCTGCGCCCTTAGATTCTTTTACTTCGTCATGCCGCGGTTTCTTGCTGTACAGGCATTCTTCGAATCGGGAGGCGATCCCTTGGCCATGCCGCCCAAGCTACCCCTGCTTGTCTACGGAGCAGCTCTCTCGGTACTAGGTGGGGTGATGGCCATGCTCCACGCCAGGCACTCAGCCCTCGCCCGGTCGGGATAGAAGACCCGAGCTACTGTCTGACGCCTGGATGCTAGGACCGATACGACCGAAAGAGTAATCACTTCATTCGAAGCGAAGTTCCGCGGATAGCCTAGACAGGAGGCCCGAAGGGGCTGGTTTTGGCGGATCGAGCATGAAAGGCGCCGGGGAAGACGACACCGAGGCGAAAGTGCGTCGGAACCCAGAATCTCGCTTCGACGTGGGCGGCGTTGCGCGGGGGCTCGACATCATGGTGGGGAAGAGCTCGAGGAAAAGCTTGACGGGAGAGCTCGGGGTAAACGGGGCCAGGAGAAGGGGAGCCAAAGAGCCAAGGACCCGACGAGCCGAGTTGCTGAGGACCCGAAGAGCCAATGAGCCGAGGACCCCGGGAGCAGAGCAGCCAAAGAGCCGAGTAGCAGTCTAGGGCTTCGCTGGGAAGAGGTGCGCCGTGCTAGATCGAGTCGATTTGGATCTCGTTCCTGACTCGCCGGGCATCTACGTGTTCAAGGACGCCTCGGGTACTTCTATATACGTGGGCAAAGCCAAGTCTTTGAGGAATCGCTTGGCAACTTACTTTCAATGTCCAACAGGAGGGAACCACAAAACCGCCTCGATGTTGGAAGAGGCTGAAACAGTCGAGTGGACCGTTGCATCTAGCGAGGCAGAAGCCATCCTTCTCGAGTACAACCTGATTCAAGAGCATCGTCCTCGCTACAACATTAGGCTCAAGGACGACAAGAGCTTCCCCTATCTAGTCGTTTCGGCATCGGAGGAATGGCCGAGGGTTTTCGTGGGACGGGGCCGACCCAAGAAGGGCTTTAGATATCTAGGTCCTTTCGCCAGGGCACACGCCGTCCGTGAAACCCTCGATCTTCTGCGCAAGGCCTTTCCAATAAGAACGTGTACCAACGTACAGTTCAAAGAACACCAGATGCTGGGAAGGCCCTGCCTCTACTACGACATCAAGCTGTGTGCAGGCCCTTGTATTGGAGCAATAGACGCGGACGAGTACCGCGCTCTAGTGGCGGGGTTTTGCAAAGCGGTGATTGGAGGACACCGCAAGATTGCTGCCGAGCTCAAGCGGCTGATGTGGGAGGCTGCTGACGCTGAGCAGTATGAGAAGGCAGCTTTGTACCGCAACCGTCTTGAAGCCTTAGAAAAGGTGGCGGAGCGCCAGCAAGTCCTCACAGCTAAGTCGCCCTCTTTCGACGTAGTCGGCATAGCGCGGGACGAGTTACGTGGCCGGGTAGAGGTATTCAGGGTGAGAAATGGCGCTCTCAGAGCTCGTCACGGATACCTAGTAGACATCGAACGGGAGGTTTCTGACGAAGAGCTCATGGGAGAGGTCCTAACCGAACTGTATGGGAGCGCCGTAATCAAAAGCATTCCGCTTTCGGACGGAGTAGCTAGTGGTAGTCCTGCCCGCAATCGAAGCGCCGATGTTCAAGAGATGTCAGAAGGATTGGATGGACGCGACTCCTATGCAGATGGTACGAGGCTTCCCGGGGAGGTTCCCTCCGAAATCGTCGTGTCGGTGCTGCCGGAGGGCAAGGACTCTCTTGAGGAGTTTCTTGGGCAGATGACGGGCTCGGGGGTGTCGATAAAAACACCGAGGGGCAAGGGCAGGCGAGATCTGATGGAGCTGGTCTTGGCCAACGCTAAGGAGGCGTTCCAGCGCTTTAAGCTTGAGCGGGCTGCTGATCACAACGCTCGATCGAGAGCCCTCCTCGAGTTGCAGCAGGCCCTGGAGCTAAACGAACCTCCTCTAAGGATCGAGTGCTTCGACATCTCGAACACTGGTGCCACCGAGGTGGTGGGCTCTATGGTCGTCTTCGAGGACGCGCTGCCGCGCCCCGCTGCATATCGCAAGTTCAAGATAAAACAAGTACCAGGACAAGACGACTTTGCCTCTATGAAAGAGGTTTTGTCTAGGCGACTGGCACGCCTCGACAAGCCAGGAGAATCGAGCCAAAAGGCTTCGAGGTACAGGCCTGGTCTGCTTTTGATCGACGGCGGACCGGGGCAGCTCCGAGCTGCCCTAGAGGCAATGCAAGAGAGTGGTGTGAGCGACATTCCGGTTGCGGCACTCGCGAAGCGCTTCGAAGAGGTGTACTTGCCCGGGCGTGCTGAACCCGTAGTCATAGATCGACGATCGGAGGCGCTGTTCCTTCTCCAACGCATAAGGGACGAAGCACACAGAGTAGCTATTTCCTATCACCGAAGGCGCAGAGGCGAGCGAGTCAAAAAATCTATCCTTGAGGAGGTTCCTGGACTCGGACCCAAACGAGCTCGAAAAATCCTAGCGGTCTTCGGATCCCTGGAGAGTTTGGTCGGAGCAGATCCGGAAGAAGTAGCTAAGCGGGCCTCAATTCCATTAGGTGTGGCACGGGAGGTCGTTCTGCGAATACAAGGAAGACCAGTCGACACGTTGGAAGCCGATGACGACAGCGAGTCTTTAGAGTTTTTAGAAAAGCACGAGCGCACGGATAGAAACGAGCACCGAGATCGAAACCGAAATCCCGAATGACACTGCCCGATCGCCCATGAGTAACGACAGTAGCTCTAAAGAAGCCGATTTCAGGGCTGTTCCCAACCTCACCATCATTACCGGAATGTCGGGGGCAGGCCGCTCCACTATGGCCAAATGTCTCGAAGACATGGGCTACTTCGTGATTGACAACTTGCCGCCGAGCCTCATCCCCAAAGTAGTCGAGCTGGGCATGCAAGGCGCCATGCCAGCCCAGAAGCTCGCTCTCGTAGTGGATGCCCGCGGAGGGCAGGTCTTCGATGAGCTACTCGAAAGCCTAAAATCGCTAAGCAAATCCGGAGTCGAGCACCACGTTGTGTTTTTGGATGCCTCGACTGATGCATTGGTTAGGCGCTTCGAGGAGGTACGCCGTCCTCATCCGCTCGAGCCGGAGGCAAGGGTCTACGAGGCAATAGAGGCCGAGAGAAAGATTTTGGAACCCCTTCGAGAAGCCGCCGATTTGGTGATCGACACATCGGATCTCACTCCTCATGAGCTGCGCAGAAAGATTTATGCTTTGTTCGAAGGTGCCGAGGCGTCCCGCCTCCCCGTTCTTTCGGTAGTTTCGTTCGGGTACAAATACGGAATTCCGATCGATTCTGACATGGTCTTCGACTGCAGGTTCATGCCCAACCCACACTGGGTGAGGGAACTGAGACCCCTTCCCGGGACGGACGAGGATGTGCGTGAGTACGTGTTATCGCACGAAGCGGCCAAGCGCTTTCTCCATCACCTAGAAGAGCTGATCGCATTTTTGATGCCCCATTTTATAGAGGAAGGGAAGTCGCATCTGACTATAGCTCTCGGGTGCACAGGTGGACGCCACAGGTCTGTGGTGATGGCAGAAGCTTTGGCCAAAAGCATAGAGAAGCAGGGAATTGATGTGAAGGTGTATCACCGGGATCTCTGGAAGACGGCTATGGCACCTGCCTTCGGCGAAGAGGGGGACTCCTCCGCATGAGCGAGAAAAAACAGGGTCCGCACGTGGTGGCAATAGGCGGGGGGCGGGGGCTGGCCACTGCCTTAAGGGCAGCAAGGAGATACGCAGCAGACATTACCGCAGTAGTGTCGGTAGCCGACGACGGTGGTTCTTCCGGTCTGCTCTCCGCAGCGTATGGGCTTGTGGCGCCTGGGGACCTCCGTAAGTGTCTTGTTGCCCTCGCTGCCGAGAATCACATTGCAGCGGACGTATTTGAGTATCGATTCGATGCAGGACCGCTGGGTGGGCACTCGGTGGGCAACGTTGTCATTGCTGGTCTCGAAGCGGTATGCGGAGGAATTCTTCCGGCGCTCGAGGCCTGTACCTCACTTCTTGGATGCGCGGGTAGAGTTCTCCCCGTTTCCACCCAACGAATGCAGCTCGAAGCAGAATTAGAGGGCGGTGACATCGTTAGAGGTCAGGCACATATCACGGCGCAAGCAACGAGGATTCGCAGAATACGGATACATCCCTTTGATTCGAAGCCGGCCCCGGGTGTTCTCGAGGCAATTACCGCTGCAAATCAGGTAATAATCGGTCCGGGATCGCTCTATACGTCGGTGATCCCGCCGCTACTGGTTGAAGGTGTTCGCGAGGCAGTTTCAGAGAGTCGGGCTCTCAAGGTTTACGTTTGTAATCTCATGGGTCAGAGAGCTGAGAGCGTAGGATTGACAGCTGTAGACCATTACCGGGCCCTAATAGAGCACGGGATCTGCTGTGATGTTTTGCTTTACCACCCATGGGGAAGAGATGCGCCTGAGGGGGCGGTTCTTGAAGGAAACCTGACTACCCTGGGGCATGAGACAAAGGCTGTGGCGTGCTATCTGGCGGACTCGTCCGATCCGTCTTCGCACGACCCGCTGGCCCTAGCGACGGCCCTCTCTAATCTTGGATAGAGAGCTAGGTATGCCTTGTTTTCCTGATGAAAAGCGGAGTCTCCTCGGAGGCGTTGCAGCCGCGGCCTTCGATGGTGTAGTAATGCAGCAACACCAAACGAGTTAGTACCCTTCAAGCCAGTTATTTTGACAGATGAGATAAGAGTCGAGCCGAGCGACTTTGCTTCTTTTGCTCCTTAAGAAGCAAAGACAGTACCACAGGACTAGCAAAAGCAGGAGTAGGAGATGAGCGTTAGGGTTGGAATCAATGGGTTTGGGCGAATCGGTCGGAATTTCTACAGGGCTGCCGTATCGAAGGAGGTCGACTTTGAGGTCGTGGCGGTGAACGACATTACCGACTCGGCTACCCTTGCCTACCTTCTCAAGTACGACTCAGTGTTGGGTCCTCTCGACGCGGAGATCAAAGCCTCTGACGATGAGATCACAGTAGGAGGCCGCTCGCTAAAAGTGTTGTCACAGAGAGATCCAGCTTCCTTGCCGTGGCGGGAGTTGGGCGTCGATGTAGTGGTTGAGTCTACGGGGCTCTTCGTCGACAGGGACAATGCTTCAAAGCACCTAGATGCCGGGGCGCGATGGGTCATAATCTCAGCTCCGGCCAAAAGTCCTGACTACACCGTGGTTTTGGGGGTGAACGACTCGGGTCTTGATCTCGACAAACATAAGGTGATCTCGAATGCTTCCTGTACTACAAATTGCATTGCTCCTATGGTCAAGGTGCTACAGGACGCATTTGGGATCGAGTGGGGGTTCATGACTACAACCCACGCTTACACGAACGACCAGAGACTTCTGGACCTTCCCCATAAAGACCTCCGGCGGGCCAGAGCCGCGGCGCTCAACATAATCCCCACTACCACGGGAGCCGCTAGGGCTCTGGGCGAGGTTATCCCAGAGGTCAAGGGAAAGCTGGATGGTATTGCTATGCGAGTGCCCGTGCCGGACGGCTCGGTAACAGATTTTGTCGCCCAGCTTAGGGCCGAGGTATCAGTGGAAGATGTCAATGCAGCATTTAGAGAGGCTGCATCGGGTAGCTTACGTGGGCTCGTCCAGTATTCCGAGGATCCGGTGGTCTCTTCCGACATTGTTGGAAATCCTCACTCCTGTGTCTTCGACTCCGGCCTCACGATGGCAATGGGCCGAAGCGTGAAGGTGTTCGGATGGTATGACAACGAGTGGGGGTACTCTATGCGCCTTGTCGATCTCGTAGAGAAGATTGCAACGTCGCGGTGACGCTTTCATCCACGCTTCCCAGGATCGAAAGCCTCGATCTCACGACCAAAGGGGAGCGGCCTACAAGGGCTCTCGTACGGGTCGATTTCAACGTTCCAATAGTGCAAGGCCAGGTCAGCGACGACCTCAGAATAATAGAGGCAGCCCGCACGATCGAGTGGCTGCTGCGGCGCGACGTGACGGTCGTTCTCTGCTCGCACTTGGGAAGACCGAAAGGAAAGCCCGATCCGAAGCTTTCCTTGTCGGCGCTGGTGCCAAAGCTGGCCGAGGTGTTTGGAAAGCGGGTGAATCTCGCACCCCTTCCCCCCTCAACAGAGGCGTCCAAGGTCGTTGAAGAGGCAGGAGTCGGAAGCATCGTCTTGTTAGAAAACGTGAGGTTCGATCCGCGCGAGGAAGCCGGTGACGAAGAGTTTGCTTTAGAGCTTGCTTCGTTGGCAGATGTCTACGTGAACGAGGCTTTTTCGGTATCGCATAGGCCACACGCCTCCATAACTGGGGTGCCAAAGTTTCTGCCGTCAGCAGCGGGATTTGGCCTGTTGCACGAGGTATGCATGCTTTCGAGGCTTTTCGCGCCACAGGAACGTCCCTACGTAGCTGTACTTGGAGGGGCCAAGGTAAAGGACAAGATTGGCGTGGTCTCTGCCTTGTTGGACAAGGTTGACGAGATATGCATAGGCGGAGGCATGGCAAACACCTTTCTAGCGGCGAGGGGTCTACGTGTCGGAGGAGCCGATGTAGAGGAGGCACAGCTGGCTGCTGTGCGAGCGACCATGGAAGCTGCAAACACCAAAAGAAAGGTCGTCCACCTTCCAAGCGATGTGGTTGCAGCACAGCGTTTTGACAAAGACGCTTCTTACGAAATCTTTGAGGTAGACTCTGTGCCTTCAGACTGGATTCCATTAGATATTGGTCCGGAAACGGCGAGACAGTACGCGGATGCGATAAAGGCAGCTGGCACTGTCTTTTGGAATGGACCAATGGGGGTGTTCGAATGGAATGCATTCGCTGCGGGTACCTTTGCAATAGCGGAGGCAGTAGCAGCGTGCAATGGTTTTACTGTCGTCGGAGGCGGTGACACGGCATCCGCGCTGAAGGCATGTGGACACGTCGCCGACGTGAGTCATGTATCCACGGGCGGAGGTGCCTCATTGGAGTTTGTGAGGGACGAGGATCTTGTCGGACTTCGTGCGCTGAGAGAAGTTCGCCAGGCTAGGAAAATCGATCGAGGCTGAAAGAAGAGATGGGTGTGAAGCGCGGAAAGCGGCCACTGATTGCGGGGAACTGGAAAATGAACTTGAACCACCTAGAGGCGATAGAGGTGGTACAGAAACTCTCGTACAACCTTGACCCCTCTGACTACGAAGAAGTCGAGGTCGTAATCTGCCCACCATTCACCGCACTGAGAAGCGTTCAGACTGTCATCGACGCCGACAAGCTGAAATTCGGCCTCGGGGCACAGAACTGTCACTGGCAGCAAAAGGGGGCCTTCACCGGTGAAATATCGCCTTCCATGCTGAAAAAGCTGGATGTTTCTTACGTGATCGTTGGGCACTCGGAGAGAAGACAGCTATTTGGCGAGGGTGACGAGGAGGTAGCCAAGAAAGCGAGGGCTGTTCGAGACCAGGAGATGACGCCGATCATCTGTGTGGGGGAAACGCTCGAGCAAAGGGGAAAAGGCCGTACCGAAGAGGTTGTGAGCGCCCAAACGAAAGCGGGCATCTCGAGATTGTCCGCGGACGAGGCATCGTCCGTTGTTATTGCATACGAGCCTGTCTGGGCCATTGGTACAGGGCGTAATGCCACACCCGACGAGGCCGGTGAGGTAGTTGCGAAGATCAAAGAAGAGGCTGAAAAAAAATTTGGGTCGGCAGTAAGTGATATAAGGGTTCTTTATGGGGGAAGTGTCAAGGCCTCTAACATAGCGGGCTTTGTATCTCACCCTCTCATAGATGGAGCTTTGGTCGGGGGGGCGAGTCTTGATCCGGACGAGTTTGGAAGGATCGTGCGGTATTCGAGACCACCTAGATAATGAGAGTGCATATAGGATCTAGGTTGCAATCATGAACATATTGAAGATCCTTGTTATATCGGTACATGTTGTTGCCGCCGTATTGTTGATACTGCTCATCTTGTTGCACTCGGGTCGAGGTGGCGGTCTCTCTGACATGATCGGGGGCTCCTCTTCGAGTTCGCTGGCAGGTTCCACTGTGGTGGAGAGGAATCTTGACCGCATTACGGTGGTCACCGCGGTGGCGATGTTTTTTACCACCGTCGCTCTAGTTATGTTGATGCGAGCCTAGCCCCGCACCTGAAAGACCATTCCGCATAGCGGCCAACATCGACGAAGTCGGACGATGGGGTCATGGGGTGGATTGCCCACTAAAAGAAAGACCTCGGTGTCCTGAACAAGTCACAGTTTTCTCGCTTCAATGCTCCGGTGAGCGAAAAGATACCAACAGATAAGAGCTGAAGTGGCGAGATTGGAGAGCATCGGCTGTTGGTATTTTTCTAAGCAACTTTCCCGTTCTCGTTAGCAAATAGCCGACGATAGAGCGGCGTTTCCAGTTGTAAAGGTTTGGATCGAACCCGCCCGTATATGTGAAATCGACTGGCACTAGCCCGCCCTTTTTTCCTAGCACGAAAAGTGCTCTCGGGCTCATAACGGAGGTGTTGTGGTAATTGAGCCACTTGGTGTCGAGGAGCTTCTGGAAGAAACCCGACAGTCCCCTGTAATTCGGGACTCCTATTAGGATTAGGCCGCCCGGTTTTGCGAGCCAACGGTGGACTTCGATTATGGCGCTTGGATCTTCGAAGTGCTCTACAAGGCCAAGTGAAAGTACGCAATCAAAACTTTGACCGAGATCGCTTTGTTTTTCAGGAAGCTGGAGAGCGTCAGCCTCGTATATGACCGCATCAATCCCCAAAACTTCAAGGTTCCGTCGAGTTATTTCTCCCGCTCGGGGGGCCGATTCGATGCCAGCGACGGAAAAGCCGAGGCGGTGGAAGAATTCGAGCCATCTCCCGGGCGCACAGCCGATTTCGACAAGGGATTTTCCTTGTGGCGACCCGAGATTAGTGAGAAGCCGGCGCTGTATCTCTCCGGCAAGACTGCGCGTAGCTGGGTCTGCGAGGTCGAGGGTGACGGGAAGCGACACCGACGACCAGTACTCGTCCCAAAATGTCTCGTCAGTGAGCCGACCTTCGTGAATTGTCATGCAGTACATCATGATCTATTGAAACTGTTCGGGCTATTGAAACGAAAGGAGCCCAAACGGCGGCCGAAACGATCTAAAAGGACCGGTAGAACGAGACCTCTGTCACCAGCGATTTCGCCCGAGAGCAACGGTTGCCTTGAAAAGCGTTGAGGCATACTGCTGGAATCGGAAATTATTGTTTCCCGGTTTGTATGTATTTGGGATGGTGTTGGTCAGTAATCGCTGTGGCGATGTCGGAGTGGCGGAATAGGCAGACGCGCTAGGTTGAGGGCCTAGTCCGGGATAACCGGGTGGGGGTTCAAGTCCCCCCTCCGACACTACTCCCTCTAGCCGTGTAGATCCCGCGCTGCTCGAGGGATCCACCTGTGGGGTCGTGGAGGCTCCAGGGGATAAACACGGTGAGTGCCTCAGAGAAAAGTTGAATTTGTTTCGTGAAGTCGAAACACCAATATTGCTCATTCCATCTGCGTTGACACTTCATGGCTTAGTGTTGGCATGGTGGGCATGAGTGTTGTGACTTCCTAACATCAATAAACCGAGGTAAATAAGAAATCCGTGTTTTCGATAAATTAGTTCGCCAATTCAAGCACAGTGTGCTTGCCAGCGACAATTCTGCATAGAAGTCATACCAGTACACAATTAGGGAATGTTTTGAATGAGATCATCGATTGCGATTGGAATTTTGGGAGGCTGGGTTGCAGTTGGATGTCGTTCTAAGATCCAGGCCGTATGCGAGGATTGCGTACGCAACTGTGGTCACGTGGGTGGCACTGGGTGGTAAGTCGCTAGCTGCCGAGGCTAAGCACTTAGCCGATGCAGTAGGCAATCATGATCTTGCGACAGCGCGTGTGGTGGCCTCGGCTTTAGTAGGACGGGACTCTTCTGATCTGGACGCCTCGGAGTTGTGTCGCGCTGCTGTGGAGTCCGTAGCCGAGAATACCGCCGATGCGGTGGTGGGACCTCTACTCTGGGGAGCGATCGCTGGACCCACTGGAGTGGTCATCTACCGAGCAGTCAACACTCTAGATGCCATGGTGGGTCATCGAAGTTCTCGCTACGAGCGCTTCGGCTGGGCAGCAGCAAACTTTGATGACTTGCTTACCTGGCCAGCTGCCCGGCTGGGAGCGACTCTCTCAGTGGCTCTTGCAGCTTTTGTGGGCGGAGATGTCTGGCGGGCGTGGCGAACGCTCGCGCGCGATGGGCATCGACACCCTAGTCCTAATGCCGGCTATTTGGAGGCGGCCTTTGCTGGGGCATTTGGTATCCGGCTAGGAGGACAGAACTGTTACGGAGACAGGGTGGAAAATCGACCGACTCTCGGAGATGGACCTTTACCTACTGCAGCAACAGTGCGCCAGGCAGCAGCGCTTTCTCGACTCGTAAGTGTGATTGCAACGGTACTTTGCGCTAGTCTCGCTTGGTGGCTCCGCCGCTAGGGAAATACATCCCCGCTGGGATTTCATTGTTCAGGAGCTCAAAATAGCCAGCACTCGGTCGAGTACTACGGAGTTGTTGAGCATCTCAAGATGGTGGATGCATGGCATCTCGACGTTGGTAGCACCTTCGAGCAAGCTAGACTCAGGGGGGTACACGAGGCCATCACACTTGGACCAAAGAGAGAAATACTTTGTGTCGCCTGGAGTCTCGTCTCCCGCATTTAGCTGCGACAACACACCAGACCCCGGCACCATTTCTTCGCATGCAATATCGTAGATTGCGCAAGTTTGTGCAAGCTGAGAACCATGATGAGGGCCTGCGATAGAGATGTATTTTCGAACCAAACCGGTACAGCTTAGAAACTTAAGGCAGTAACGACTCGAAAGCGTTCCCATTGAGAAAGCGACTACATCAACCTGTGGCGCGCCAGTATCTGAGAGCACTTGATTTATAAACTCCCCCAATTGTGTTGCTATGTCGCGGTTACTAGTCCTCGAATAATAATTGAATGCCTGAACTTTCTCTTGGGGATATCCGAAAGAAACAAGACGTTTTACAAGCTCAGAAAAATCTGAGGATTGACCATTCCATCCGTGAACCAAAACCACGGGAAGCACGGTGGAAAGAGGTTCCTTATTTACCTCGCCTGCTACCTCTCGCGTCTGTGGGTGCTTGCAGGCTGCAGTCACAGCCAGTAGGCCACAAGCGAGGACCGTTGCCAATTTCGGACCGCGAAATGATGGAAATTCCAAGTTATAAAGGGTTTTTCGAGAGTTTTGGTTACCCAACAACAGAGTCATACACACGTTTTACGCGCTGGGGCGCCGTATAACGAGCATTCGTGGCTCGGTCATCTCGTCGATGGCATATCGCACCCCCTCTCTTCCGATCCCAGATGCCTTTGTTCCTCCATAAGGCATGTGGTCGGCTCGGAACGAGGGGACATCTCCCACCACGACTCCACCGACTCGGAGTACTTCATGAGCCAAGAGCGCTCTTTCGATAACAGACGTAAAGATACCTGCTTGGAGGCCGTACTCAGAGCGATTGACAGCGTCTAGTGCTTCTTTGAAGGAGTCAAAGCGATTGAGGACGACTACCGGTCCGAACACTTCTTTACAGTAAAGCTCCTGATCCTCTGCGACGTCCGCGACTACAGCCGGAGTAACGAACGCGCCATGTCGTTCCCCTCCACACAGCACCTTGGCGCCGGCGGACACGGCTTTTTCAATCCACGAGCTAACCCTTATGGCATCGGCTTCAGATATGACGGGCCCGACGTCGGTCTTTTCGCTAGCCGGATCTCCAACTTGCAATCTGCGAACGCGGTCTACTAATGCATCGGAAAATTCTTCGTGTATCTGGGAGGCAACGAACACTCGCTGTACAGATATGCAGCTCTGTCCTGCCTGATAGTATCCTCCGAAAGCGATCCGTTCGACAGCCCTGTCGAGATCGGCCGTTTCGTCAACGATGCACCCCGCATTGCCACCCAACTCGAGGAGGACGCGCTTGCGCCCGGCTTTCGATTTGAGGTGCCAGCCCACCTCGGCTGACCCAGTAAACGACAAAAGGGCGAAGCTGTCGTCCGCTACGAGCTGTTCTGCATCGCGGGATTGGGCGGGAAGGATCGAAAAGCCGCCGCGGGGAAGTTCTGTCTCCGCGAGGATCTTTCCAAGCATTAACGCTGAAACGGGCGCATAAGAGGCAGGTTTGAGTACAAACGCACAGCCGGCTGCTATGGCAGGCGCCACTTTGTGGGCGACGAGATTTAGAGGAAAGTTGAATGGAGTAATGAAAACGCAAGGACCTACTGGAAACTGCCGCCAAAGGCCGAAGTAGCCTTCGTAGCGGGGTGTACGTGCCATTTCGACGACCTCTCCCTTGACACGAACCGACTCCTCCGCGGCGACGGTGAAAGTTTCAATAGCGCGAGCTACCTCCGTTCGCGCGTCCTTCACGGGCTTTCCTACTTCCTTGACAAGGGCATGTACGAACTCGTGCGCACGATCCTGGATGCGATCAGCGATGTGAAGTAGGATCTGGCGGCGCTGCCATGGAGAAATGGATGCCATAGCTGTGGCTGCTTGAAAAGCCGCTCGAGCGGCTTGACGAAGGGCTTCTGGCTCGGCTTTAGGAACCCTGGAGTAG
The DNA here is from genome assembly GCA_040289475.1 of Acidimicrobiia bacterium. Lineage (NCBI taxonomy): Bacteria > Bacillati > Actinomycetota > Acidimicrobiia > Acidimicrobiia bacterium. The sequence goes on from PSLF01000002.1 coordinate 77,853, forward strand.
ATACCCCCGCTGAACTTGTCCTTTACCTCCAGGTCGTAGTTAGATTCGTAGGCCTCGCCTGCGAGCCATGCGGGATGCTCTTTTAACGGCTGTTCCGATTCCGTAGGGCCATTCTGCGCTGTCGCAATCCGTTCTCTAAAGACATCCTGTCCTCGCGAATTGCAAGAACTCGTCACCTTTGCCCTCCTCTTTAGTGAAGCCCATTTCTTGAAACTCTCACATTTTCATAGATTTTTGTGAAACCTCGGCCATTGTGTGGCAAATGCCTTTCATGTTTGGGTGCGTCTCGTCGGCAGCTACACCAGTGTTTTGCTCTAGCGGAACGCTGCAGGCTCTGTTGTGCGTTTCGTCACGAATGCCATTTACGAAGCCAAGTAAACTCGCGGGTAACAAAGCAATTTGCGATGTGAGCAATAGGGGCTGGCGAGGAGCGGCTGGCCCGCTACTACTCAATCTAGCTAGCGATTCGATTTGTAGTAGGGATGTACTGAAGCGCCATTGCAAAACTTATCTCGACAGGGGGCGACCACATGAAAATAGGAATCTTTTATGAACACCAGCTTCCGAGACCGTGGGAAGAACGTAGCGAGTATGAGATACTCCAGGATGCCCTCGAAGAGGCAGAGCTTGCAGACAGTTTGGGTATTGACTATTTCTGGGAAGTAGAGCACCACTTTCTGGAGGAGTACTCGCACTCTTCGGCGCCTGAAGTTTTCTTGGCGGCAGTTTCACAGCGTACCAAAGAGATCCGGCTGGGCCACGGAATCGTACTAATGCCCCCACCATTCAACCATCCGGCTCGCGTAGCCGAGCGCATTTCAATGTTGGATTTACTCTCTGGGGGCCGTGTTGAGTTCGGAACTGGCGAGTCCTCTTCAGAAGCCGAGCTAGGCGGGTTTCTCATCGATCCCGCAGAAAAGCGGGAAATGTGGCAAGAGGGTGTGACAGTCGCGCTACGGTGCATGACCGAGGAGCCTTTTACCGGTTTTTCAGGAAGATACGTGACCATGCCGCCGAGGAATGTCATTCCCAAGCCCCTGCAGAAGCCGCACCCTCCCGTATGGGTAGCATGCTCTAGGCGAGACACGATAGCGCTGGCGGCCCGAATGGGAATCGGTGCTCTTTCTTTTGCCTTTGTCGACTCGGACGAATCAAAACGATGGGTGGATGACTACTACTCGATTTTGGGAACAGAGGGTAAGCCTATAGGCGATGCGGTCAATGCAAACATTGCATGTGTCACGACGTTTATGTGCTGTGAAAGAGAAGAGGAAGCCTTGGAAAAGGGCCTAGAAGGCGCTAACTTCTTTGGATACTCGCTAGCTCACTACTACATATTCGGCGAGCATCGGCCCGGTCGCACGAACGTGTGGGAGGAGTTTTTGAAGAAGCGTGCGCAGGCGGGTTATTCGCCCGAGGCTGTTCGCGCAGCCAAAGATAACACCGACCGGCTGGGAGCCAAGATCGTTGAACAAGGAGGAACGTCGGGTCTCAGAGGAGCTGTCGGCACTCCGGAGCAAGTACGGGAATACTTACGCACATATGAAGCGGTCGGGGTCGATCAGCTGATTTTGGTGAGTCAGGCTGGGAAGAACAAGCACGAAGACATTATGGAGAGTCTCGAATTGTTTGGCCGAAAGGTCTTGCCTGAGTTCAAGGAGCGGGATGAGAAGCTTCAGGTGGAAAAGGCTAAGCGTTTGGGGCCGATGATCGAGAAAGTCATGTCACGAAAGCGTCCCGATGACCATCCTCCGCTCCCATCGGAGGACTACTCGTTCCCGGCTATTCCTCGGGCAATGCTGGAGCGTTCTGGGTCCGATGCCTTTTTCGAGTTTTTAGAAAGGATGGCCGAGAAGACAGCTACCGGAAGGATTCTAGACGCTTCCGATCTCGGCATTCCCTAATCGAGCCAACATCCGGGCGATGGCGTGAGCGTGCAGCACCCATAAAGCGGCTAGAGGAGATTTTTACGCAAGAACTCCAGAGTCCGCTGCCATGACAGTTGAGCAGCCTCAGGGTCGTAAGAGTCTTCATTGCTATCGTTGAAGAAAGCATGGCGGGTTCGGGGGTAGAAGTAAAACTCCACTCGCTTTCCTAGAGCGTCCAATTTCGACTTTAGTGCTAGCGCTGCATCCTCGGAGGCCCACTGGTCGAATTCGGCGAAGTGACCTAAAACAGGGCAGACGATCTGCGAGTAATCGGGTTCTCCCCGGTAGGGGATGCCGTAGTAGACGACGCACGCGTCTAGTGGCCGCAGGGTCGCTAAATACAAGGAAAGAGCTCCTCCCATGCAAAAGCCGATCGATCCAATCTTCGGGGGATCGACGGATTCATGACTCCGTAGATAGTCGTAAGCGGTTTCCATGTCCCGGGAAGCCGATTGAATCTGCAAAGCCATCATTAGCTTAGAAGCCTCGCTCGGCTCTGTGGTTGTCTTGCCACCGTATAGATCCGGGGCAAGAGTTACGAATCCTTCTCGAGCCAACCTTTGCGCGACATCTTTGATATGCGGAACGAGACCCCACCACTCCTGGATTAATACCACTCCTGGGCCCCTTCCATCCGGAAGCGCCAAATACCCGCTTCCGGTCCTACCGTCTATCTCATACGAGACGGTTTCGCTGAAGACTATTTCAGCCATGGTCGGCTCCTTCGGCCTCACAGTGACCCGACTTAGCCACATCTACGCTGCCTTCTTGAGTATTTGCCGCCTGTCTCGTTGGAACGAGAGAATCCGAGTGTCGACTCTTGCCGCTTGAAAGCAGGTGGAACAACGTCGGAAGAAGCGAGAGTTTCGCGATTACGACGACGATAGGAAGAAGATACCGATCGATCGAGGGAACAGATTTCCCTAAGAAGTATCCTGCCGTGGGAACACCGATTGCCCAGAGAAAGCCCCCCACCACGTTGAATACCAAAAAGGTTCTGTAGGGCATCTCGGTGGCACCTGCCACCATAGGGGCCAATGTGCGGACGACCGGAAGAAAGCGAGCGAGGATTATCGTCTTACGACCGTGGCGCTCGTAAAAGCGAGTAGCTCTCTCGAGGTGGCGCCGCTTGAAAATTTTCGAGTCGTCTCGTTTGAACAGGGCAGGTCCGGTTCGCCGCCCGATACCGTATCCAACGTTGTCGCCGACTACGGCAGCCAAGAATCCCAGCACCAGAAGGGTCTCGATTGAAAATGCTTTTTGGGTTGCGGCGAACAGTCCTGCGGTAAAAAGGAGACTGTCACCGGGTAGAAGTATGCCAATTAGTAACCCGGACTCGGCAAAGATCGCTACGACGACCCCTATGAGTCCGAAAGTGTGAAGTATATAGTGAGGATCCAAAAACTGTTTCACCACTGGAAGGTATGAGAGTCTTCTGAGACGTTAGCAAGACATACTACACTGCCGGGTTCACATAGCCGGAAAGAGGAGCGAGCGTTTCTTGTTAGGGGCGGTATTTTGTCTGCTGGCTGAGCTGATTTCACCGGGCCAGCTTCTAGGGAAAGACAGCTCTTTCAGTGTTTGATGGTGGCGCATATACTTCGCGAGGGTTAGAGATCACAGCCTCTCGAGGCACGGCGCTTCAGTAGTAGACATTTGAGTAGTTCGCGGGGGTCGTAGATGGTAGATGGCGTAAAGACGCGCAGCGTATCGGACATCATGAGCTCGCCGGTTGTATCCGCAGCCAGGGACGAGACGATTGCAGAGATCTCTGCTCGCATGGCAAAGACGGGAGTAGGCTCGGTCATCGTTACCGAGGATGATAAGCCAGTAGGTATCTTAACCGAACGTGATCTGGTAAAGGTCGCAGCTGCTGGGGTCGATCCGGGCTCAGAACCTGTATCCAAGTGGATGACCCCGAGCCCCGATACAGTCAGGCCTGACCTAGAAGTTACGGAGGCATTTCGAAGCCTGGCGGAAAGAGGGTATAGACATATTCCTGTCGTGGACGATAGCGGGAAGCTGATCGGAATCGTATCTATGCGCGACCTGATGAAGATCGCTCAAATAAGGCCCGTGGAGGGACCCTCAGGGGAAGTTCCTAAGGGATTAGAGGGAGTCGTCGTGGCCGAGACCTCCATAGGCGACGTGCGGGGGATGGAAGGGTTCTTTCATTACCGGCAATACGATGCCGTGGAACTAGCGGACAAATGCAGCCTTGAGGAGGTTTGGTATCTGATACACGAGAAGCAGCTTCCTAACCGCAAGGAGCTGGCCGAGTTCTCGGGCAAAGTTGCACGCCTCAGAGACGTGACACCTAAGACCAGGGAGGCGCTTCCCCAAATCGCATCTGTTTCAGGAACGTCGCGCCTTCTTGACGGATTGCGCACCGCTTATTCGCTGATGGCTGCCGAGCTTGGTTATGCGCCTTGGCTCGACACTGATATAACGGAGCTTCGAGAGCAAGCTCTCAAGACTTGCGCTGCTTTTCCGACGATTCTGGTGAATCTATATCGTCTGGCTAGAGGAGAGGGGTACATAGAGCCTCGTCAAGATCTGCCGACTGCTGTCAACTACCTTTACATGCTTACGGGAAAGGAGCCAGATCCAGAAGAAGCCCGAGCCATTGAGCAGTACATGATCTTGACGGTTGACCACGGCTTCAACGCCTCGACTTTCACTGCCCGGGTCGTCACGTCCACTGGCGCGGATTTGGGTAGTGCAGTAGTTGCCGCTTTGTGCGCCCTCTCGGGACCACTTCATGGTGGTGCCCCTTCCAGGGTGGTCGACATGTTAGATGCCATCGGAAAGCCCGAGAACGCAGAGAAATGGCTTAGAGAGACTGTTTCAGCGGGGAAGCGTTTGATGGGGTTTGGGCATCGCGTATACAAAACCGACGATCCTCGTTCCGTGATGCTCAGAGCGATAGCGGAGCGATTGGGTGGCCCAAATGTCGAGTTTGCCAAGTATGTTGAGAAAAAAGCGGTAGAGGTGCTGAATGAGCTAAAGCCTGGGAGAAGGTTGTACACCAATGTCGAGTTCTACGCGGGCGTAGTCATGGACAGAGTCGGAGTCCCAAGGGAGATGTTCACGCCTACCTTTGCTGCCAGTAGAGTATTGGGTTGGACCGAACACGTAATCGAGCAAGCGATGGACAATCGTCTCATCCGCCCGGCGGCCTACTATATGGGACCACCTCCGCCCGAGCCTGTGCCCCCAATAGACGAGCGATAGGCCTCCAATTCAGATCCGATCAGATCCGATTCAGCCGCAAAATGTTTTCGATGTGAAATACAAAAGATGCCGTCCGGGTGGGAGTTGGCGGCCTCACTCCTCATCTTCTTCGCCGGTTCGGGCAGCGAGAGTCGCTTCAAGACGCTTCTTCAGTCCTTCGAGAATCGCTTTACAGTGGGCGTGAAGCCGCTGCCCCTCTTCCCATAAGTCAAAAGCCTTTTCCAAGGGGACATCCTCTTTTTGGAGTTCGGCCACTATTTGCTCGAGGCGAATCATGGCCTCCTCGAATGTAAGAGCAGTGTCAGGCGGTGCTTCTCGCGACGCAGAGTCCCTTAGAGCAGACGTTTCTCTGGCTTTTGCTTTACCCGATTCAGTCACCCTCGACCCTCTTGATCAGTCCCCGGGGTCGGCAGATTCCCGAGGTTCCCCTCTAGAGACCACGCCGAGGATACCGCCAGCCAGTGTCACCGACAGAACAGTACCCTCCGGAGCCTCGAGAGGAGCACGAACAATCTCCCCTGTGACTTTGCGCACCACAGCGAAGCCTCTTTTAAGAGTCGCCCGAGGACTAAGGGCTTCCAAACTAGCAGTCAAACTGTTCAGTGATGATTGGGCACGGTCGATTCTGGCGAGAAACAGCTCCTGGACTCTGAGTGATTGGAGTCTGGCCCACTGTCGTTCGATGGTTGCCTCGGGTATTCTCGAGGACATGGTCGACTCTAAAGCAGCGAGAACGAGCTCTTTTCTCGCCAAATACGCTTCTTTGAATGTGCGGGTCGGATTGAGGGATGCCAGTTTCGCTTCTGCCGTCTCGAGACGTCGTCGGACCGTCGTGTAGGCGATATCGACCGCTCGATCGAGCCTATCGCGGAGTTCAGCTTCGTCAGGAATCACTTCGATTGCGGCTCTGGAGGGCGTGGATGCCCTGGCATCTGCTACAAGATCACTGAGAGGGTTGTCTTTTTCATGTCCGATCGCAGAAACGACAGGGACAGGGCACCGAGCTATCGCTCTGCAAAGGGACTCGTCATAGAAGGGGGCTAGCTCCGCGAGACTTCCCCCACCTCTGGCCAAGATGATGACCTCGACTCGCGGATCCGCGGTCAAACGTTCCATAGCTTGGATGATCTCGGTTACAGCGCGATCTCCTTGAACGGGGACTTCCTCGAAGACGAGCGGATATCCGGGAAAACGTCTGTCCACCGCGGCGAGTATGTCGCGTTTTACCGCTGCGTCGAATCCACACACGACGCCTACAGTGGCAGGAAGAAGAGGAAGCGGTCTTTTGCGTTCTTCGTCAAAAAGTCCGTCAGCGGCGAGCTTTTCGCGTGTCTTTTCGATCTTGGCCCACAGCTCACCCTCGCCAGAGATGTGGACTTCTTCGGCTACAAGGCTGAGACGGCCGCCGGGGCCGTAGAACTCCGGACGTCCCCTAACCAACAGATGCGTTCCATTCTTGATACCGTCTGGAAGCTCGATTCTCGAAAACATGGCCACATTTACGGTCGCCGCTTCATCGGCCAACGAGCAGTAGGTATGGCCACTTGGGTAGGTTTTCAGGTCTCTCACCTCACCCTCGACCCAGACGTAGCCGACTCCCTCCCGCACGACCTCGTTTATCCAGGAAGCAAGTTCCGAAACCGAAAGTGGACAGTTTGCACTCGACCCCGGTGAAAGCTGTTCGATGGTCGTTCGTAGAGAGTGCGAAGTCATGCTGCCTCTATAGTCACGTTCCACTTTCTCACCCCCAAGTTGAATCTCTGCCGTTCTCGATCGAGAACGGCTCGGGCTTGGGCGAACCGAGGGGCGTCGGATGCAAGGCCGGCATCAAGGGCGTCCTGGGCGGCCCCGATCCAAATTTTGCCGGCGTCTGTGATTTCAGAAGCGATTTCGACCAGATTTTGGTGCATTAGAGGTAGAAGCTTTTCCATCTCACTCAACGTGTCACTTAGGGTTATGATACGGCTTGTTGCCGAGCCAGCAATGGAAGCGAATTCGCCGGTTATAAGAGCTTTGTTCAAATCATCGGTTAGGGCTGTAGAACTTTGGATGAAGCTGTCCGCGAGAGAGGAGAATTTGCGGCCTGCCTCCCTGGATGGGTCGTCTACTCGAGTCGGGTTCGAACAAGCGGAAAAAAAAGAACAAACCAACAACAAAATAGCGATACATCCTCGATAGAGTGGATTCGCAGCGGTTTCCCGCCCGATAATCACTTCTTGGCAGGTTCGTAGTAAGGGTTAGTACCGGCTGCGTGATCGGTGACGTCGACGATCGACTCGATTTCGGGGACAGCTTCTTTTATTGCAACTTCTATTCCCTGACTTAGGGTTACCTTTGCCAGTCCGCATCCTTGGCATCCGCCGCTCAGGCGTAGGTACGCAGTCGACCCCTCGACGGCGACCAGATCAGCTCGTCCTCCATGCATTGCAATGGCAGGGTTGACGTTTTCGTCAAGTACTGCCTGTACGCGTTTGGCTAGATCACCGCCGACGAACTCCCACACATCGTTGGGGTTGTCGATGGTCAATCCTTCGTTGGGATCGTCAGACAGGTCGAGCACGGAGCCCTTTATCTTCGGAATGTCCTTTGTGCGGATGAGCACTGTTAGCCCGTCACAATCGATAGCGGTATCTTGTTCCGAGGCCGAAGAAGGATCGGCAAAAGACAAGTCATACGCGAAATCTCCGTCGCGGAGTCCATTGATTTCTATGCGAAGTGCAGCTTCAGGCGACTCTCCTGTGTTCTCTCTCACGCGGAGTATGCGCTCCATCGCCTTGGACGTTATCGTGAGAATTTTCTCCTCTAGCTCTTTACCCGCTTGTGCTGAGTCCACATTTTTCTCCGCTGTGGCCATCTCGCCTCCTTACCACGAGAGCCGCTGCCTGAAACGGTAAAGCTATGGCCACTAGCGCGGCCATCTCGCTTACGCTTGTGTCGGTCGGGATGACAGGCAACCCTGCAACCTAGTCTAATCTAAGCTCTCTCTAGCGCTAGGGTGAAAGGCATGAGCGCTGTGCTGCCAAGGTTCGATCGCCCACTCGTCATGGTCTTCTCATCTGAGACTTACCGTGCCTCGGCTTTTCTTGAGGCGGCCTCAAAACTGGGAGTGGAAGTCGTACTAGCTTGCGACGTGGACGAGGCTACTACAAAGCTTCTAGGATCCCGACTTGTCCAAGTAGACCTGTCCGATCCCGAGGGGGGGGCCCAACGTATCGTAGAAGCAGTTGAAGAAAGAGATCCGAGATCCGTTATCCCTCTCGACGAGGCTGCTGTTCCCTTGGCTGCCATCGCATCAGGGCGACTGGGTACTACCTCCAATTCCGTTTCTGGTGTCTTGGCGACTAGGGACAAGGCGGCGCTTCGGAGGCGGATGTTTGAGGCGAACGTCGCTCAGCCCCGCTTTTTGATCGCTTTCGACCCTCAAGACGCTGTTCTAGACGAGGCCGGCGACAGGGTCGACTTTCCTTGCGTAGTGAAGCCGGCGGTCCTGTCGGCATCCACCGGAGTGATCCTGGCAGATTCTCCCGAAGCGCTGAGGCGAGCTGCTATAGAGGCGTATGAAATCCAGTTTCAACTGGCCCACCGGAGAGCGCCGTTGGTCGTAGAAGAGTTTCTACCCGGTAGGGAGATCGCAATAGAGGCAATTGTGGTCGGTGGTGACTTGGAAGTTCTGGCTGTCATAGACAAGCCCGATCCTCCTCGAGGGCCGTACTTTCCCGAGCGTATCTTGGTGACACCAGCCGATCTCGATGAAAAGACGTTGGAAGGAGTGTGCGAGCTTGTGAGCGCTGCGACGACAGCGCTGGGGATCGTCGATGGGCCTGTCCACGCAGAGATTAGGTGGGGAGACGATGAGCCGAAGCTTTTGGAGATCGCAGCACGGACGATAGGGGGATTGTGCTCTAAGGCTTTGCTATTCGAGGCGGATGACAAAGAGTCCCTTGAAGAGGTGGTGCTTAGGCGGGCTTTAGGTGATTTGCGAGCTACCCGACCTGTACTGACATACTCGGGCGTGGCGATGCTATACCCGGACATACCCGGGCGTATCGAGAAGGTGGAGGGAATCTCGGATGCCAAAGCCGTTCCCAACGTTTGGGCTGTCGACATAACTGTCCGCCGAGGGACTCGTGTCGAGCCTTTACCCAGAGGTAACCGGTATTTGGGGTTTATATTTGCCCGCGCTGAAAATCGCCAGGCATGCATCTCGGCATTGCGCGAAGCCGAGTCGTCTCTGCGATTTGTGATCGAGTCGCAACCGGTTCTCGCCCCTGAAGGAGCTGAGGGATGAATATTCTCTTGGTTTCCGGCTACGAACTGGGCCATCAACCATACCACCTCGGTATCGCGGCTTCTCACCTCGTTGAAGACGGACACCGAGTCCGGTGCTTGGATCTGCAGGTGGAAGCGGCTGAGAACGAACTTTTCGAATGGGCGGATGCTGTGGGGATTTCGGTTCCCATGCATACTGCAGCACGGCTGGGAGTAGAGTTCGCTCGTACTCTGCATAGTAGCTATCCCGATATGCCCATCGTTTTCTATGGACTCTATGCACACGTGGCAGTAGACGCGTTCGTATCGGGCACGGCGGAGCTAGATAAGCGTTGTAGTGATCCTCCATTGCAGGTTGAAAAAGCCCGAGGTCTGGTAGTAGGGATTGCGGGCGAGTATCCCGCTGCTCTCAGGAGATGGGCAGTATCTGTGGAGGAAAACGGCATAACGGGTGATTCTCCCGGACCATTAACTTCGCAAGTAACAGTCACCCTCGACCGCCAAAAGTCCATAGTGCCAGCGCGCCATCTCCTACCTTCCCTTGACAGGTACGCCCGTCTAGCTTGGGATGGGGAGGAACGGTTGGTCGGGTATGTTGAGGCCGCAACAGGGTGCTCGCACCGTTGTCGGCATTGCCCGGTGCCCATCGTGTATGCGGGGCGCATTAGGAAAGCGGCTATCGAAGCTGTCCTGGAAGATGTGGGGTGGCTAGTGGAGCATGGAGCTTCCCACATAACCTTCGGAGATCCGGACTTCTTGAACGCTCCTTCGTTTGCGTCGGAGCTCGTCTCCGAGCTCCACTCTGCCTTTCCCGGTATCACCTTCGACTGCACAGCGAAGGTGGAGCATGTTTTGCGCTACGAGGACTTGTGGCAACAGCTGGCTGAGCGTGGTCTGCTCTTTGTTGTCTCGGCTTTCGAGACTACGAACTCCGAGGTGCTCAAAGTACTCGACAAAGGCCACTTGCCAGAGGATTTTCCTCGAGCTGTAACAATACTGCGCACCGCGGGCGTCGAGGTGCGCCCTTCCTTTTTGCCTTTTACTCCGTGGGCGCACAGTAGGGATCTCTTGAACATATTGGAGCTCTGCGTTGAGCTGGATTTAGTAGCGAACGTAGATCCAGTGCAGTACTCTCTCAAGCTGCTGGTGCCTAAGGGCTCGCTTCTTCTCGAGACCCCGGAGCTCCGAGCTTATCTGGGAGACTACGACAGCGAAGCGATGTCATTCCGATGGAAGGCGCGGGATCCGGCGACAATCGTGCTCCAGCAGAAGGTAGCGGAGGTCGCTTCTAGGGCGGCCATGTCCAACCTGAGCTTGAGAGACACCTTGGAACAGATAGGTAAAGAGATCCTTCTCGCCTCTAAAGAAACTATGCCAGAAGACCCAGCTATAAAGATTTCCAGTACCGACTCCGATTTCTTGGCCGCTCTCCTTTCAGCCGCCGACCCGGAAAAAGTGAAGTCGCGACCAAAGCTTACGGAGGCGTGGTTTTGTTGCGCAGAGCCTACCTCGGCGCAGCTTCAATCAGCTTGCGGAACGGCACAGGTGTGCGCCTAGTCGCTTTCGTGTTAGCAACGAGCCAAGTGAGCTAATTCGAGGGGCACTCCATAGGCTGCAATAGAAGCCTCGCTAATCCATCGCACTTCAGAGTAATCCGGACGCATCCGCTATCTCTTTTCCTCTCTCAGCGACTCTCACGACCATGTCGGCCACTTTGTCGAATCCGTCTCCCACGGTACCGCCTTCCAAGAATCGCTTGTTTATTCCCTCTAGAATTACCGCAAGTTTGAAGTGAGCAAAAGCCTCATAGAAAGCGATATTAGAGAGATCTCTGCCTGTTAATTTCTCGTAGTACTCGAGCGCCTCGCTCTTTCTCATAAATCCTGGGAGCGTCGTAATCAATGAGCTTTCCACACCGGGGGCGTCGACGAAGAGATCGTCGCCAGGATCGCACCAGTACATGGAAAGCATTCCTACGTCTGCGAGGGGATCGCCTAGCGTGGACAGCTCCCAGTCGAGTACCGCAGCAATATCTCCGGAGGGATCGACGATAGTGTTGTCCAGCCTGTAGTCTCCATGAACTATTGTTCCGTCGGAGTTGGATGGGACTGCACTTCCCAGTCTGTCGGCTAGCGAATCGAGGACGGGGAGGTCCCTGCACTTCGAACGTTTCAATTGGTCTACGAATCGGGCGACCTGGCGCTGCATGTACCCCTGGGGCTTGCCGAAGCCTTCGAGACCCACTTCAACGTAGTCAACTGCGTGCAGGGAAGCGAGTACTTCGATCAGGCGCCTAGAGAGGCCAGCCCGGGTTGTCTCGTCGAAGTTCGAAGCGAAGGTTGCCGAGTCTGAAGGGACCTCCCCCTCCACGAACTCCATCACATAGAAGGGACAACCGATCACCGACTCGTCCTCGCAAAAAGCGATCATCTTCGGAACCGGGACCGGTGTGCTGGCCAGGGCCCGCTGAACGGTGAACTCTCTTGCCATGTCGTGGGCAGTGGGAAGCACGTGAGACAGTGGTGGTCTTCGAAGCACCCAGCGGCGTCTGTCGGTGTATATGACGTATGTCAAGTTTGACAGACCCTTGCCAAGCAGTTCGGCGCGGAGCTCGTCTACCTTCTCAAGATTCGTTGAGATCCACTTTGTCAACGAATCCAAATCCAGGCCGGGAACGCTGTCTTGTTTTTTCATACGACTGCCGTTTTTCAGTCTTCGAAAGGCGGCTAGTAAACCGGACCAGATAAACAGTGGCACGCCAATTCAATCTTGAGAAAAAACAATCGGGTCGTCATCTAAAAGCCTGGAGAAGAATTCGGTGTCGGCCAGTAGCGGCGTGTCGCTCAGGAACAGCTTTCCGTATCGCTCGAAATAGACCAGCTGCTTTCCGAGAAGAAATGTTCCGTGATCGAAGGAGGCGGTATCGGCACCGGTGCTCTCTGCAAGGTTTCTCAACCTTCGGCGCTGTCTCCACATTCGCACGATCTCAAGAAGAGATCGTCTCTTGGCCTCCTCTTCTAACTTTCCGGCGTGGCGTTGCTGAGGCTCGGTAAAGAACACTGAAAGGTTGACCTCACCGAACGGTTTCGTGAGGATTGGCTCTAGCGTGGATCGAACCCACTTTACGACGGGTTCGTCGTCCGGTCCGAAAACTTCATTTGCGGCTTGTCCGTATACTTCCCGGACAAGTCTCACCAAAGTCGTCCATGCCTCCTCGTCGCCTAGGCAGGCTGCTATTAGGCTGCGAAGGAAGTTTCTCGTTCGCTCGTCAAGGCGTCCAACAATTCCCCAATCAAGAACGGCAATGCGACCATCGGGAATGACTATTAGGTTGCCAGCATGCACATCGCCGTGGAACGCACCGTAGCGAGCTGCAGTAACAAACCAAGCCTTGACAAGGTCCTCGATCAAGGGTCGGGGGTCGAAACCGAATTGGGTGATGCTCTCAAGGTCGTCTATGGCTACCCCGGGCACGAACTCCATGGTTAGAACGGATGTTGAGGAGAGCTCGGGGTAGGTTTTGGGAACGAGAATTTTTTTCAGGCCCAGCGCCCGGGCGAGCTGCCGGTTGTAATCCATTACACGAAGCTCGTTCTCCAAGTTGAGCTCTTCTGCTACTTGTCGGCTGAATCCAGAGAGCAGCTGTAGAAGAGGACCCGCCAACCCCACACCGATTTGTTTTGCTAAAAGCGAAAAGAGAGGTTCCATGATCTCGATGTCGGTGGCGATGGTCGAGGCTACCCCCGGGCGTACAACCTTGACGGCAACCTCATCCCCTGTGGTGAGTCTCCCTCGGTGAACGGCGGCTATGGAAGCTGCAGCAATAGGTTCTGAGTCGAACTCGTCGTATATTTCTTCGAGGGGTGCTCCTAGCTCTCTCTCAACTATCTTGCGAACCTTCCAAAAAGGAATTGCCGGCCCGGTGTCTAGGCAAGTTCTGAACTCCTGGGAAATGGCTTCTCCGAAGATCCCTGGGGACGAGGCTATCAGTTGTCCAAACTTTAGGTAGGTCGCCCCCAGATCCTCGAAGGAAAGTCGCAAAGCTCGCGCTACCTCTTCTGTGGTGGTCCTCTGGCGTAGGACCCTCTTTTTCAAGATCGATCCGAAGCGTCGTCGAATTACCGAAAAGGTCTCTAGGATTCGACGGCGTACAAGAACGGTGTCTGGCTGGGGGAGGGGTCTGGTGATCGGTAGGGGAAAGGGAATTTCTTTGCGTGCTGACTCAGCTGCAGTGCGTGAAAAATTTGTGGAATTTGTGATAGAGCCGGATTTCGGCTCGATCGGAGCTGTCTCGAACAAGGTATTCCTCCCTCACTGCCTGGCCCCGTTCAATGGCCGTGATGGTCACTTGACTATTCTGAAGTCCGCCCTTCCATCAGAACAACCTTTCAAAGACTCACGCCGTTGTAATCGCCCAGTGTACGGGGGGCCAGAAAACCTCTGACAGCCAGGTATCCTCGGGAGACAATGGAGTACGAACAGCTTCATAGCTCGCCTGTTCTGAGAAGGCGAATACCAACGTTCCAATAAACGTTGGTTATTGTGTAGGCTTGGCGCACCCGGCTCGGGCAATGACTGAGTACGAAGCGGATTACCGAGAGAAAGGTAGAAAAAGCTATCATTCCGGTAGTAATTGGTTTCGCTTCCGCTGTAGGCCCGAAGCGGTGGCGCATGTGTCACGTGTGCGCCTAGGTCAGTGCGCTATCACCGGCAATTGTATCTGTGTGTAGGGCCCACGGCGGCGGCCTGAACTTCAAAGAGATGTCCGCAGGACCAACGACAGAAAAGAAGAACCCGGTAAGGCTCGACGAAGTAGTCATAAGGCTCTCAGGAGACTCCGGTGACGGCATGCAGCTCACCGGAGATCGCTTGACATCAGTCACTGCTCTTGCTGGAAACGATCTGGCTACACTACCGAACTTTCCTGCCGAAATCAGGGCCCCCGCTGGAACTGTGGCGGGTGTTTCCACATTCCAGCTCCATTTTGCGGATTTCGATATCTACAGTCCTGGTGATCAGCCGGATGTGCTGGTAGCTATGAACGCCGCCGCACTCAAGGCCAACCTTGCCGACTTGAAACCTGGCGGAATTCTAATTTTGAACTCAGATGGATTCGACGAGCGAAGCTTGCACAAAGCGGGTTACCAAGTCGATCCGAGACAAGATGGATCCCTTGCGTCTTACAAGGTTTACGAAGTTCCGATGACAAAGCTGACATTGGAAGCTACCAAGGATTTAGACGTAAAACCGAGGGACGCAGAGCGATCGAAGAACTTCTTTGCTTTGGGGTTGCTGTGCTGGCTTTTCTCGCGTCCTCCTGAGCCCATTCTTGAATGGATTGCGAAGAGGTTTGCATCTCGTCCCCTCGTGCAGAAGGCGAATGAAGCTGCGTTCAAAGCCGGCTACAACTTCGGCGAGACTGCCGAGATCTTCGAGCTACGGTACGAAGTCCCTCCTGCCAAGCTTGAACCAGGCACTTACAGAAGCATCACTGGAAATATGGCCCTAGCGCTGGGTCTGGTAACCGCCTCGAAGCTGGCTAACATGACACTTTTCTTTGGGTCGTATCCAATCACGCCGGCCTCGGACATCCTCGAACAGCTTGCGGCACTGAGGAACTTCGATGTGATTACGTTTCAAGCTGAAGACGAGATTGCGGGAGCCGGAGCCGCACTAGGAGCATCTTACGCTGGTTTTCTGGGAGTTACAGGTACAAGCGGTCCGGGAATAGATCTAAAGTCTGAAACTATCGGATTGGCCGTGGCCTTAGAGATTCCGCTAATCGTGATAGATGTGCAACGAGCAGGGCCTTCTACTGGTCTTCCCACCAAGACCGAGCAGGCAGATTTACTGGCGGCATTGTTTGGGCGACACGGGGAGTCTCCTGTCCCCATACTGGCCCCTGCGACTCCAAGCGATTGCTTCTATATAGCCTTGGAGGCAGCCCGTATTGCCGTGAAATACCGAACCCCCGTCTACGTTCTGTCTGAGACCTATTTGGCAAATAGCTCCGAGCCATGGAAGATTCCTGATCCTGATAGTCTAGATCCAATCGAGCCTCACTTCGCGACCGAGCCCAACTACGATGGGGAGTTCCGACCTTACAAGCGCGATCCCGAGACGCTCGCTAGAGCTTGGGCCATCCCTGGCACTCCTGGCCTGCAGCACCGTATTGGTGGCCTCGAAAAAGAAGACGTAACAGGGAACGTCTCTTATGATCCGGACAATCACCACAGGATGACATATCTACGTGCCGAAAAGGTTGCCCGCATTGCCAACGATATTCCGCTGCTAGAGGTGGAAGGTGACGTTGATGCTTCTGTTCTAGTACTCGGCTGGGGCGCGACGTTCGGTCCGATTAGTACAGCGGTGGAGCGTGTGAGACAGGAAGGTGTGAGAATTGCCCAGGCACATTTGAGGTACCTAAATCCCATGCCGCGGAATACGGGAGAGGTTCTAAAGCAATACGAAAAAATTATTGTTCCCGAAGTCAATACAGGTCAGTTGGCTTTCCTTTTGAAGGGGCGATATTTAGTGGATGTAGTGGGGCTCAACTTGGTGCGCGCATTGCCGCTTAGATCGGTCGATATCGAAAACAAGATCTGGGAGGAGCTCAAGAGTGGCTGACGTATTGACTGTCGCGGCTGAAAAACAACAAGCAGGTAACGGGCATTACACCCGGAAGGATTTTCAATCCGATCAAGAAGTCAGATGGTGCCCTGGGTGCGGCGACTACACGATCCTAGCATCGGTGCAGAATTTTTACGCGGAACAAGGGATAGATCCCTGCAAGATAGTGATCGTCTCCGGTATCGGGTGCGCTGCGCGCTTTCCGTACTATGTGAACGTTTATGGCATGCACGCCATTCATGGAAGAGCTCCAGCTATAGCTACCGGAATCGCCTTGACTCGGCCCGATTTGCAGGTCTGGGTTGTCAGTGGAGATGGAGACGCACTTTCGATAGGAGGAAACCACCTTATTCATGCGTTGCGTCGTAATGTGGACATCAAGATTTTGCTGTTCAACAATCAGATTTATGGCCTGACAAAAGGGCAGTTTTCTCCTACATCTGAAGTTGGAAAAATCACGAAGGCGAGTCCATTCGGAAACATCGATTATCCGTTTAACCCGGTTTCTTTGGCTCTGGGTGCTGAAGCAACATTTGTGGCTCGCACCTTGGATATGGATAGACCTCACACTGCAGAAGTACTGAGAGCAGCTGTGGCTCACAAGGGCGCCGCCTTCGTCGAGATTTACCAAAACTGCAACGTTTTCAATGACAAGGCGTTCGAGTTGGTAACTGGACGAGAAACTCGGGAACGTAATCAGATCAGGTTGGAGCATGGAAAGCCAATCAGGTTCGGCAAAGACAAGGAGTTGGGCGTAGTAATTAATGGACGCGGAGAGGCCGAGATAGTTGAGGTAGCTTCCGTTGGTGAGGAAAAGATATTGGTGCACGATATTTCTTTGGAGAACCCTAGCCAGGCGTTTGCCTTGAGTAGACTTTCGCACGGACCTTACGGCCCGACTCCTATAGGAGTTTTTCGTTCAGTAGCGCGCCCGACCTACCGCGAGCTCTTGGAAAAGCAAATTCACGAAGCCAAGGAGCGGTTGGGAACAGGAGATTTGAACAAGCTTTATGCCCAAGGCAATGTCTGGACTGTGAACTGACGGGTGCCTGGCGAAAAACTTCACTGGACGCATTTGTACGAAGAGGTCGTAACCTCTGGACTGTGCACGGGATGTGCAGCATGCGTCGTCGCTTGTCCACATGACGTGCTGGGGTACGACGACAAGTACAAGCCGTTTCATTTGGAAGAACAAGGGGGGCCTGCTGGCTGCGTTCACGGAGACAAGGGTTGCACGCTTTGCACAAGGGCTTGTCCTAGGTTTCGAGATTGGGAGAGTGACGCTGACACGTTTTTGTTTGGACGGAAACGTGCACCCACCGAGGTTACCGGCGTGTGGCGCAAAATTCTACTCACGAGAGCGACCGACGCAGAGGTTTTAGCAAAGGGCCAGGACGGCGGTACTTGCTCGGCGGTTCTTATTTGGTGTTTAGACAAAGGGATAATAGACGGTGCCCTGGTCAGCTTCTTCGATGGCGACACATTGTCTTGGAAAGCCGGCAGCGGTGTTGCCAGGTCGAGACAGGAGGTTTTGGAAAGTGCTGGCTCCCGGTACACCTACTCGGCCAACACCTTGGCGTATAAAGAGGCAGTAGAAGCCGGGCTAGAAAAGCTTGCCTTGGTTGGTATGTCGTGTCAGGCCAGTGTGCCTCCAATCATGGCTACTCGAGGAGTCCGGAAGGTGGCGCGCCGGATCGTCCTAAGCATCGGTCTTTTGTGCTCTAAAACTTTCGACGACCGCATTTTCGAAGACCTTCTACAGTGTAAATATGGTTTGGCCCGCACTCAGATTTCCAAGATGAACATCAAGGGCCGACTTCAACTCTGGACCACCGACGGTGGGTACCTAGAGGTGCCACTCAAGGAGTGCCACGAGTTCACGCGAGAGGGATGCAAGATGTGCCCCGATTTCTCGGCAGAGCACGGCGATCTGTCGCTTGGGGGACTCGGTCAGACTGCTGGATGGACTCTCACGATTGTACGAACCCAACGGGGCGAGCAGATTGTGGATTCAATGATTGCCGAGGGACATCTCGAGGCGAGATCGGGTGAGTCGGACCCCGCAACTCTTTCTTTGCTACACAGGCTCGCCGCTAAGCAGCGCAAGAGATGGCCGGTTACCGAGGCTCAGCCGGCACTTGTATCAGAGAACTGAGGCAGGCACGAGTCGTAAAAGGATTCTATCTCCGGCCACAGTCTGCACGGATTGAGTCGCAGCTCCAACATAGACTTCGCTACCAGGAGGCGCCCATTCGGTAGCGCCTCAACGAGTCTCTTTGCGTCTTCGAAGGAGTGAAGAGGATCACGGGGATGACCGATTACCAGAGTCGGAACGTCGATCCCTCTGAAACAGGACAAGTCAGGCCTAGGCGTTGATTCAAGAAGCCCTCTTAGGACCGAGGCGGCTTGCCGAGGGTCTTTAGGTACGATATCCAAGAAGACACCGAGATTAGGGTTAGAACGAGGAATCCTCGATAATGCCGATGCCACCGCTGAGACCAGGGGGGCTGTGGCATTTAGCGCCATTGCCAATGGAGCAAAAATGACTCTTGCGAAGGGGTAGCCGCCAGCGAGCACCGGCATCTCCACTACTGCCCCTGCAAGCCTTGTTGGATAAGAAACGAGCATCTCGAGTACCACATTGGCCCCTAGGGATGTTCCATGAACTACTGCGGACTCCACCTCAACATGGCGTAACAACGCATCCACCTCGCTGGCAAACTCCAGCAGTGAGTAGTGGGATGGATCTTTGGGAGCGTCTGACTCTCCATGCCCACTGAATTCCATAGCTACCGCCCTAAAACGTTTAGAAGCCAAATCGAAAAGGCGGTTTTGCATCCAGTTTCTGTGTAACAGGCCGTGTAGATATACGACCGTAGGGCCCGATCCGCTCTCGTGATAGTGGATCTTGACTCCTCGGTGGTGAAAAAACGGCATTGATAGCTTCCCTAAAAAGATCTAGGAGGCCGCTTTTGAGGGGGTCGTGCGGCCTGTGTTGAAAAACTCATTTACCGGGTGGCCACTCGCGTTTCGTGCGCGGCGGCAAAAACCGCCTTGGCGACGACCGGCACAACTTGTTTGTTGAAAACCGAGGGAACTATGTAATCAGGCGTTCTTTCGTGACTATGAACGCATGCTGCTATCGCATCTGCTGCTGCGAGCTTCATCTCTTCGTTGATCTCAGTGGCACCTGCATCCAAAGCTCCTCTGAACACACCTGGAAAGCACAGTACGTTGTTGATCTGATTAGGGTAATCGCTTCGTCCTGTGGCTATAACTGCGGCGACATCGTAGATCGCTTCCGGTCTGATCTCAGGATCGGGGTTTGCCAAAGCAAAGACGATCGGGTCTTTTGCCATCGACTCGACGTCTTCCCGGCTCACCAAATTGGGGCCCGATACACCGATGAAAACATCGGCTCCCTTCATAGCATCCGAAAGGGATCCGGATATCCTCCTTGGATTTGTTCTATCGGCCAAATCTCGCTTGACCTCGTTGAGGTCGTCTCTGTCTGGATGCAAAATGCCTCCCCGATCGCATACGACGATGTCGGGGACTCCCGCTGAGGTGAGGATCTGGGTTATGGCTACTCCTGCAGCGCCTGCACCTGCGATGGTGACTGAAATCTCGCTCATGGACTTCTCGACAATCGAGAGGGCATTTCGGAGTGCAGCAAGCACGACCACAGCTGTTCCGTGCTGGTCGTCGTGGAACACCGGTATGTCGAGGGCTTGCTTTAACATGTCCTCAATCTCGAAGCAGCGCGGTGCTGAGATGTCTTCTAAATTGATCCCTCCGAACACTGGGGCTATTCGGATCGTAGTCTCGACGATCTCGTCGACATCGGTTGTGTCCAAACAAATGGGAAAGGCGTCGACGCCGGCGAACTCCTTGAACAGCGCTGCTTTTCCTTCCATAACTGGTAGAGCTGCAAGAGGACCTATGTTACCTAGACCCAGAACGGCAGTTCCGTCTGTCACCACAGCCACGGTGTTCTTTTTTATGGTGTAGTCACGAGCGAGCAGGTGGTCGTCGGCGATAGCTTTCGAAACACGTGCGACACCCGGGGTGTAGGCCATCGACAGGTCGTCCCGGCTTTTTATAGGCGATTTGCAGCGAACCTCGATTTTTCCGCCTTGGTGCAGCCGGAAAGTCCGGTCGGAGACAGAGTGGACGTGGAAACCATCGCCCAATTCCTCCAACGCCTTTCTGATGCGTTGAGCGTGAGAGTCATCGACCGTGTTGACAGTGATTTCGTCTGTCGCGTAATCGGAGTGGGAGTCTACGACATCGATCGCGACGATGTCGCCGCCTTGTTCTCCGATAACGCTCGCTACCTTTCCCAAGGAACCGGGCGCGTTAGGGACCGAAATTTTTATCGTTACGCTAAAACTTGCATTCGGCTTTTCAACGGTCACATCAGTCTCCGAAGCATGGGGCTGCGAATGGTACTTCTGTACCGTGGCCGGCTTTTGATTCACAAGACCTTCTCGAAAGAGTAAAGCCCTTCTGCGGCTAAATCTCGGGAATAATCGACTCAACGCTTTCTCAAGCGTGAGCTTGTAAACGATCGGGGGTTGGTTTAGTGAGTTCTCGGGTTGCGTGGTCGATCTTGGCTATAGGAGGCAGTGGCGTTGCTGCCATTGTGTGGACGGCAATTCGAGCTCGTCCGCGAAGTGTTGTCTGGCGTCTGGGGCTGCGTAGGTTTATCTCTGCTCCAGTAGAGACTTTTGCAGCCGCCACAGCAATCGCCCTAGCTGTATCGCTGCTTTTTTCAGCCATTGGCATTGGACAGTCTCTCGAGGCATCGCTGGAAGGCATAGAGGGATCAAGATTGGGGCCAATTGACGTCTCAATTGTTTTGAGGGGACCAGCAGCTAGGGAGGGGGCGGTTCAGATAAGAAGCGCGTTGGCGGAGCGGGCCGGTGTCACGACTACAACCCTGAGAGCGCTTCAGGTGTCGGCTGTGACTCCTGCGGATGTCGTTGTAGGACAGAGGGAGTACCAAGATGGAAAAGGCGTAGAGGCGACCGCAGCGTCGGTGATGGCAGAGCCCCTCGCAATCGCTTACGACTATCGCTACGAGGAATTGGCCTCTTTCTCCCAAGGCAAGGCTTATGGCCTTCCGGAAAGTGGGCCGGATCCGGGATTTGTGTACCTTAGCAGAGATTTAGCAGTTCGTCTGGGAGCTGCCCAAGGAGAAGAGATCGCTCTAGTAATTGGAGACCGAATTGACCGATTCCGCATCGCGCGGATTCTCGAGCCGAAGGGCATGGCGGGCTACAGCGAGGATTTCGAGAGCTCTGTTTTGTCAGTGTTTGTTCCCGAGGGGTACCTAGATGCTATTCCTGCCGTAACCGAAGTGCTTGTGAACGTAGGAACGCCAGTCGGTTCGTCGCCGGACTCCGCGATGTCCAAGGCAGAGCCTGAGATTTCCAGCCTCAAGGATGTCTTTGACTCTTTGGCCCAGCGAGGTACCCGGCCGGTCGTTAGGTACCACAAAGCCAATCTCGCAAGGACAGCTCGCAGGATCGGCGGTTCCCAGGTCGCTCAGCTATTGGAGTTGGGCTCATTCTCGGTTCTGTCGGCGCTGGGCCTGCTTGGAACACTGTTGTACTTAGTTTTGTCGGAGCGCAAGCGCCTGTTTGGGGTAGTGAGCGCCGTAGGCATGCGGCGTCGAGACATAGCGGCATCCAACGACGTGACCGCATTGGCGCTGGCTGTGCCTGGGATTGTCTTGGGTCTTGGTATTGGCTCTGCGGTGGTGTGGTTATCCGTGCGTGTTGGGGGTCAGGCAATTTCAGTGAAACTCTCGAGTTTCGAGCCTGTCGTGTCCATCCCGCTTTACTTGGTCGCCATCACAGCAAGTAGCGGGATTTTAGTGACCGCAGCGCTGAGCCGAATGTCCTCGGCGCTTTTGCTCTCGTATAGCCCTGCAGAATTGGTGACAGGCCGAGAGCGGCCGTTGCGATTCCCTGCCTTGGCCGTGCTAGGTGGAGGCCTTGCCCTCATTGCATTGGGAGCGGGTGGAGCTGCCATCGACTTTCGGGCGAAGAATCCGACATTCATCTACCTAGGACCTGCCTTAGTCGCCGCTGGAATGGCTCTTTTAGTCGCGAGATCTTATTTCCGACGGGCAGCTGTGGGGGTTTTAGGTGCTGCGGTGGTCTCATGGATTGTGTACGTAGAAGCGCGCTTGGGAAGGGACCTTCAGCCCCCCGAGTTCGGTGCACTCCCAGTGATCGTGGTTGCGGTTTTCCTGATCGCCGCTGTGGGGGTGATAGTGGCGCTTATAGGGCCTGCGGAGTCCATTTTGGCGGCGTTTCTAAATAGAGTAGGCGCGCGAATGGTTGCAGTGAGAACTAGCGCACGCAACTTGAGGGAACGGCGTGGCGCTACTTGGTTCGTAGTTCAGACTTCCGCTTCGGCTGTCGCGGTGCTGGCAATGGTCCTAGGCGTGTTCGGCTTAGAAAAAAGCGATTTCAAAAGATTTCAAGAAGAACAGCTCGGTAAATGGACAGGGGTAGTGGAGGTGCGAACCTCAGAGTCTGCGGATCCAACGCGCCTTGTCGAAGCAGGTCTTTCGGCCGAGGGAGTGGGAGCTACTGAGGGCATCAAAACCTTGAGGACGACTCAGAAATTTATGAGAGTTGTATCGGGTGGGCGTCAGGTCGTTCGCGTCTACGAAATTCCGAAAGAAGTCGCCGTCGATGGAGAGGAGGGATTTATTCCTCTACGAGGTCGCAATTCCAAGTTCGGGAGTGACAGAGAGGCCTGGGAAGCTCTTTTCGATGAAAATCCCCCCGATGGTAGACGGTGGGTAATTATGAGCGAGGGGGCAGTCGATTTAGGTTTCGTGAGTCCGGCGTCGGCGGTTCTTCACGACCCTGAAACCAATACGTACTACAATCTCGCTGGCATTACTGCCCTCAACGGTGCGATTCCTGGAGTTTATGCAGCTCCGGGCGAATTCGCCGGAGGAGGTAGCGAGTTCCGTCCGACGACTGTTTTGTTCAAACTGAGCTCCGATATCAAAGACGTCTCGATCCTCAAGGCCCGCCTGCAAGGAAGGCTTTATCGCTATGGAGCCAAAGTTATCTTTGCCTCGGAAGTTGTGAGCGAGAAGTTTAAAGTGCGGACTTTGGTATCGGCAATGCTTCGAGTATTTTTGTCTCTAGGCGTAGTGGTTGCAATAGCATCCCAAGTCGCTGTGGTGACGAGGGCTGTGCGAGCCAGAACAAGATCGCTTGCGATCTTGCGGGCTTTGGGGGCTTCGAGGGCCGCGGTTTTTGCATCGGTTGCTGCCGAAGGCATGACAATGGCGGTTATGGGGTCCTTTGTTGGCTCTTTTGTGGGTTCGGTTGTCGCAGCCCGCCTTTATGCCAGAGGCGGAGGATCGGTGAATTTGCTGTCCGTCCTCACGACGGCAGTTTGGTTAGTACTAGCGAGCGCTACGATCGTTGGGATGGCCTCTCTCTTGCCCGCTGCCGCTGCAGCGAGAACATACCCATCCGAAGTATTGCGGAATCCTCAAGAGTGAGAAGCTTGCGGGCAAAAACATTCTGAGACCTCAGCATCGTACTCAAGAGAGTGTGTTTTTGCCGGGAACAATCTCAGTCGATAAATGGCTCGGTGTCGCCTCGTGGAGCTGACGGTTGCGAGCCCGGATCACTCGATTTGCCTCCTCCACAGAGGCCGGACCCCAACACCCCACTATGATTCCTTCGGGTGATAGCTCGATCAAGACGGGCGTCGCGTCGATCCCTAGATTCCGAAACGCCTCCGGGTATTGTTCCACAGGAACCTCTTTCCACCCCACAGTACCCTGCTCCAAAGCTCGTTTGAGCTCACCGCAGGAAATGCAGTATCTAGATGTAAAAACCAGAAATCGAACATTGCGAGCAAATGCTGTGTGAACAGGAGAGCCAACGAGGGGTGGAACCTGGTCGTGCAGCGTGGGGTATACGGACCTCCGCCATAGATATCCAACCCCTAAAGCGGCGCCCAATATACCTGTTGAAACTAGCAGCCTCACTACCACGGACTATTTTCCCAACAATTAGCAGAGTCCGTAAAACAACGTCGCCTTGCTCATATGAGCTCGCCGCTTTTGGGCTGTAAAAATCTACCCTTCGACTTCATGATCCATACGTAAAGCTCACATCCAATGCACAAGCCGAAGAGTGCAGCGACAGCTGCGAGACCCCCAACGAGAAGTGCTAAAGCCCATGCAACAGTGTGCAGTCCCGCTAGGTACGAAGCGGTGGATAGCGAGAGAAACAAAAATCCCAGTGATGCAGCAAAGCGTGGAGGACGAGCATCCTCGACCGACGATGGCGGTCCGAGCCGGGGGAGAACGAGATAGCGAACCAGCGCCTGCACTGGATTGCCTCTGGGGCCCGCAATAACTCCCCCCAGCAAAAAAATCGCCCACAATGGGACTGTCCAGAAAAACCCAATCAGAAACGAGACAAAAACGACCGCTGCTAGAACGGCTTGATTGAATCGGGGGATTCTAGAGTCGATCATTGAGGACATGCCAGTCTCTCCTCGAGGAATTCTGCGGCATTCGTGAATACGCATGGAATTTGCAATCTGCAACAATTCCGATAAAGTTTATCGGATTTATCGAGCGCCAGCAATTGACAACGTCCTCTTGGATTCAATCATTGCCTATCGGGCTGATGTCATGGACCTTCAAAGGGATCTCAGCGGCATAAAGCTTGTGATCGAACGAGCGAAAAGCGACTCTAGATCGGGCCACATATCCGAAGAAGCGGATGTTTTGATTTGGTACAGCCGTTGTTGGGAGGGTACATCCACAAAGGTTATGCGGGTGTGCGCCACAAGCGAGTCCAATGCGATGGAAAAACACCTTAGGCCATTAGGACACGGGACCTCTACGACGCTGACTAGACTGTTCGGATCCAGAGAGCTGAGGACTACTGAGGCAGTCTCCTCGACTCCGTTCTCTGGCCGGGAGCGGGCGATAACCGCTAGCTCTTCCACATTACCTGCAGGACATAAAGCCTTGCATTTATCAAGGGCGTCTGGCGGGCGGAACACATAAATCACTTCCGTAGATAAGGGATCTCTCAGTGGTGAGGTTGCCGACCCCGACGTACTTGGGGGTTTTTGAGCCAGCTGAGTGACTGAGCCGTCTAGCTCGATCCTCGCAGGCGTCCATCTTCGAGGCACCTGAATTCGCCACCAACTGTCAGGTTCTATGAACTCGTAATAGCCTTCCGAGCCAAGACCTTTTTCTCGGGTAGTGTTTACGACTCCACAAGCTGTTGCGGATACTGTTGCTGCGAGAAGCACAGCCAGGCCTATGCACCAGCTTTCTCCGAAAAGCTTCTTTCCTACAGCGGGTGGCAAAGCTCCAACGAGCACAAGTAGGCTAGGGGGCCATGGTCTGAAACGAAGTTGGCGGAGCCGCTACCGTGACTCTGTTGCGCCCCGTTGCTTTGGCATTTCGTAAAGCTCTCAAAACTCTCGCTACCAGAGAGTGTTCATCTTCCGATCGGGATTTTTGCCCACATGCCAGGCTGGCGGTAACAGGAATCTTCAACCCCGATTTTTCTAAAGCTGCATCGGATTCGAATGATGACCTAATTCTCTCTGCTAGAGTTCTGGCTCCCTCGAGCGCTGTCTCGGGAAGTATTAGCAAGAAGTCCCCTCCGGCTAGGCGACCGATAAGGTCTGCCGCCCTTACCGTTTTTTTGGCTACTGAGGCGAAAGCTCTCAATACGTCGTCGCCCTTTTCATATCCGTGCTGCTCGTTGATCAAGCCCAGATAGTCTACGTCAGCATAAATGACGGAAAGATCCCGGCCGTATCGATCGGCGATCTTGCACTGAGAGCGAAGTAGCCTCATGGTCTCGGGGTGGTTGTACAAGCCGGTTGTAAGATCTGTTGTAACCAAATCTTGAATTTCGGCTCGTAAGCTTTGTACTTCCGCCGCGCATCTGCAAGTTTTAGCGAGCCATCTAATTCTCAGCTCCAGAAACAGCTTGTCCTCGTTGGGACAAACATCTACACCTTGGAAAGCAACTGCAGCTTTGGCGAGAGTCGATAGGTTGTCTTCCGCTATCTTTCCAATCAGCAAAACTGGGACTTGGCTCGTCGCGGGATCATCGAGCAAAGCGAAAAGTGTTTCGGAGGCACTGAGTCCTCCTCCTAACTCGATATCCAGCAACACAGCATCCGGGGGAGATTCTTGAGCCACTCTGAGAAGATGAGGGGCAGTCTCGATTAGTCTTAACCCGACTCCCGCAGATGCAGCTGCCTCGCTGACACGGGTTGCCAGCTCCGAAGAGGAGGTTCCTAGCAGGAACACAAGGGCCTTGGGGTTGACCGCTGATTCGGCAGTGGAACTCATTGCGCGCTCTATCTTAAAGGCCTAGCCACGGTGCTTACGTACTTGTGATAGCGAGCGAGTTCACTTGCGAGCTGGTACCTGGCGCATTGGATATGCGCCTGCTTGTAAGACTGCGTCTCGGAAAGGTGTCAATGCCTGGGTGATCTGACCGAACTTTCCAGATAGCGCGCGAACAATGTCTATTTGCATTCTGTCTGTGAGGTCCTCGATCTCGTCCCTCAACTCAATTCCCGACTGCGTGACCCTCGATTCATTTAGATATCCAAGTGACTCTAAAACGCTCTCAGCCTCAGAAATATCGGTTTCGCTCCACCCGTGAACGGCTAGGTAGGCGTTCGATTGAAGGCCCCACCAGTGCTTGGAAAGCACCACTGCCTCGCGAGGCGCAATGCCTGAGACGAGCCAGGCGGCGGTGTGGGCAGCGCCCCTATGTTCTCTGAACAAATCACATGCTCTCCAAAGTCGAAGACGCCAGTCCTTGTTAGGAATCTCTATCTTGCGCCAAGCGCCAAAGAGAGGTCTGCCGGCGTCTGGCACTGAATCCACCACCGAGCTGAGCAAGTCAATGGTTGCTTTGACATCACTTGTCGGCTCGGACGGGATGACCCGGCCCATGTAGGACGCAACAGCGTCTAGACGAGCGTCTACTACAGAAGGCGGATCAGTTTTGTTCCACCCGCTTTCTACGGAGCTTTCGGCGATCTTTGGATTGAAAAAAGCGAAGATCGAAGAAACGGAAGGGCCGGTGAGACGTCCCATCGCTGCGGATCGCCCACAGAAATAAGCTTCTAGCGGTGATAGATGCAAGGCTTGCAGTCTTTGAATCGTCTCTGGGGCGAAATACACCGATGCAGCGATAGGCTCAATCGTTTCCCGCATCATCCTTAATTGTTCGGAGTACTCGAGCATACAGATTCTCCTCTCACGCTCAGTTCAGAACGAACACCCACAGCTGCCCTGGACCATGTACACCGGTTACGAGAGTCATCTCTATGTCTGCAGTCTTCGATGGCCCAGAGACCAATGCAGCGCCAGAGAGTAACCCAACATTTTCTAGCCTCGAAAACGCCTCGTTCAACGAGCAGACAACGGAGGACGCCGGAACAATGGCCACTAACACAGGAGGTAACAGGGAGGTGAGGCGAGGACGCCCTTTAGCGAAGTCAAAGAGTAAGCTTCCCGTCGAGGCCACTCCCAAAAGTGGGGTCGCCAATCCAATCTCGGCACTGGCAACCTTGCGCGCCTCGCCTTCTACGCATGCGATGCCGTGGAACTCTAGCAAGCTGGCGATGCTGTGCCCATATGGAGCATTTAACGTAGCAGGATCAATTGTCGCTACTCGAATGTCCTCTAGAAGCGGACCAAGCCGTTCTGGTAGAGCTGCGCTTGGAATATGTTGTACCTCGGCTCCGTTGCGAGCGACGTTCGAGATAAACGTTTCTATGAGTACTTCTTCACGATTATTGTTCGTAGAATTTGGAGATTTGGAAAGAGGGTAGCTGGCAATTTCTGGCGTGTCGATGCTCATACGTTCACGTGATTCGTTAGCATGATTGCCTCGGGAAGCTGAAAGTTGATGTGCAGCTGGCGCACGAAGGTTTTCAAGTTGTCGGGGAGGAGGAATCCGAGGGGTCGGAGGGGGAGCTGGCATAGGGATTTCGCTGCGCCTTAGAGCTTTTTTCAAAGCTCTACCCAAGGCATTGTTGGACAGCACTAGTTGCGAGCTGCCCCCGGGCCCTTCCGTCTCGATTTTTCCGAGTCCAGCTTTAGCAGCTATGGCGATCAGGCGGGCCGCAAGGCTCTGAGAAATCCGAAACTCAAGAGACGAGTCCCAAATCATCGACCATCCCGAGAAGATAGCTCTCAATGCCATCCCCTGGTGCCCGTGGCGGGGATCCGCTCGTAGCTCGTACAACATTTCGTGAAGCGGGATTGATACTGGGCATATTTCTGTGCAAGCTCCGCACAGAGAGGAGGCATAGGGAAGCTGAGACGGACCCTCATGCTCTATCAAGGTGGCAAGAACTGCTCCGATTGGTCCCATGTAGGTCGTCCCATAGGCATGTCCACCAATACTCGTGTACACAGGACAGGCGTTAAGGCAGGCACCGCAGCGCACGCAGCGCAGTACTGCTTCGTATCGGGTTCCTGCTAGGCGAGAGCGACCATTGTCGAGTAGTACCACGTGGCTCTCTACGGGGCCGTCGATCTCTCCCTCGTTGCGAGGTCCTGCTATTAGTGATACATAGGACGTAAGAAGTTGGCCGGTTGCTGTAGCTGTCACTAGGGGAAGAAGCGTGGCTACGTCTGCAAGGGAAGGCACGATTTTCTCGATCGGTACTATTGCAACATGGATCGGGGGGATACTCACGCACATTCGAAGGTTTCCCTCGTTGGAGATCCCCACGAGAACGCCTTCCTTGGCGGCGGCGAAGTTGACCCCAGTGATGCCCATCTCCGCATCTAAGAACACAGACCTTAGGTGACGTCTCGCTATTGCAGTTAGCCGCTGTTTATCTGGCTGTAGGGGGTCTATCTCCTCTGGGTTAGCGATTTTGGTCTCGACAAAGAGCTGGGCTACATCGGAGGCTTTCTTATTGATTGCGGGTGCAAGGATGTGTGCTGGCTTCTCTCTGGCTAATTGAACGATGAACTCTCCCAGATCGGTCTCTATGACTTGTACTCCCTCGGACTCTAGGGCCGAGTTGAGACTGATCTCCTCGCTAGCCATCGACTTAGACTTGGCTGCTTTGCGTACTTTGTGTTCTCGGGCAATTCTGGTCACTATTTGGCGGGCTTCTTTGGGGTCGGCCGCGAAGTGGACGAAAAATCCTCTTTTTTCGAGAGACCTCTTTAGGTCGAACACCGAGTTCGGAAGAGCTTCCGATGATCGGATGCGAATATCGGTGCCTCGGGCCTTGAGTAACTGGACTCTCGAGTCTTGGAGTGCGATGGTCTTGATTGCCATAGACGCTCTCCGAACGGATTGCAGCGAAAGCGCTAAGGAAGGATCGGAGGCGCCGACGCGTGCTCGCACCCGCAGAGATTCAGGGACCTTTCGACTTTCGGCGGGACTTTTCGACAGAGACGCCTTCAACTGTGGCACTTTTTATTTCACCTGCCTGACCGCTGGCACACTATCTACGTCTAGGCGTTCAGCTAGTAGCTCCGCTATGTGCCTAAATGACATTTCAGATCCTTGTGTTCGGAGCGAGGTGATATCGAGCGCTTGTCTCTCGTCTCGGGCGGTTTCGCTTTCTGAACCCGAAAAAGATCTAAGAGATGCAGAGAGATGCAAAAGGCAGGGCGCGTCTCCCCCAGAAGCTAGAGGAGCTGCTCTCATCAAGGACTCTGCTTTGTCTAAGCCGATTCGAATGGCGACTTCGGGGAGCATCTGACTGAAGACCCCACCGAATCCACAGCACATCTCTTTGCTGTCGCACTCTACGACTTGGTATCCGGCTCTACTAAGAAGAGCGCGCGCCTGCCGTCCTAAGCCTAACTCTCGCAGGCCGTGGCAAGAATCGTGGTAAGTAACCGTCATCGGCGTAGGTGCAACCTTCAAAAAGGGGATCTTTAGAGGCTCCAAAAACTCGGTTAGTTCAAAGACTCTCCCTGCAACGGCGATAGCCCGTTGTTTATAGGGTTCTTTCCGGAACAGCTTAGGCCATACCTTGCGAATCATCGCGGCGCACGATCCTGACGGCGTCACGATAGGACCGCTCCAAGCCCAAAGCGCCGCTAGGGCCCCTTTGGCAACTCGGCGTGCTTCTCTGACTCGACCGGCCGAGTAAGCGGGTTGGCCACAGCAAGAGTACAAAGCTACGCTATCGGCTTCTAAGCCAGCTGCACTAAGCAAAGACAGAGTTGATCTCACTAGGGCAGGACATGCAACAGTAGAAACGCAAGTTGGGAATACGCCAACTGTCAAAGCTTTTTCTTTGTTCTCCACACTGTCCCCTTTGGGGTGTCTGTTAGCTGAATACCGTGGGATTCGAGTTCGTTACGTATTCTGTCGGCTGTCTGGAAATCTCTTCTTTCACGCGCAGCCTGTCTTTGTGAAATAAGCGATCGTATCTCCGAATCGGTGATGTCTTGTCTATGACCTTCACCTGCGGCTTGAAACTTTTCACGAGCAAAAGGAACGAGTCCTATTCCCAACGCCCGGTCCCATCGGAGTGCTAGAGAAACTTTCTCTGAACGGTCGAGGTTGGCGTCCTCTAGCATTCGGTGAACGATCTCAAGCGCTCGAGGGGTGTCCAGGTCATCCCAGACGGCTTCGGTAAATCGCGCCTCGTACTCGACTGCCATGGGAGAAAGCTCACAAGTGTCAATACTTTCTTGATTCAGGGAAGTCTCCGATGCCGCTTC
Source organism: Acidimicrobiia bacterium (assembly GCA_040289475.1). Taxonomy (NCBI): domain Bacteria; kingdom Bacillati; phylum Actinomycetota; class Acidimicrobiia; species Acidimicrobiia bacterium. The sequence goes on from PSLF01000002.1 coordinate 108,666, forward strand.
TTCAAATCGATCGCGCAGCCGAGTCAACGCTCTGGCAGCCGCACCGAGAGCATCCCAAGAGAAGTTGAGCTGCTTGCGATACCTGGCTGTTAGGCAGAGGTACCTAAAGGCAAGCGGATCAATTCCGCGTTCGCAAATTTGTACGGCTCTCAAATCGTTGAATTTAGATTTTGCCATTTTATGTCCACCCATCGACAGATGGGCTCCGTGCACCCAGGTTTTCACAACATGCTTTCCTGTGACGCCTACGGTCTGCGCGATCTCGTCCTCGTGGTGTGGAAAGATAAGATCCTGCCCTCCTGCGTGAATGTCTATTCTCTCTCCCAGATGATGAAGAGACATTGCCGAGCATTCTATGTGCCAGCCCGGAAACCCTTCTCCCCAGGGGCTGTCGAATTTGACGAGACGCCGGGGAGTTGCTTTCCGCCACAGCAAGAAGTCTTCGGGGTGCCGCTTGTTTGGGTCATAGCTATAGCCTCTATGGCCCGCTCGGAGGGCATCGAGTGTATTGCCGCTCAGCTTTCCGTACTCAGGGAGGGTGGTGACGTCAAAGTAGACATTGCCTCCAGATAGATAAGCGTGGCCTCTATCCAACAACTTCTGTATTACCTGGATCATCTGAGGAATGTGCTCGGAGGCTTTCGGATACAAGTCGGCTTTTGTAATTCCTATCGCGGCGATGTCTTCGAAAAAGGCGGCTTCATAGAAGTGTGCAATTTCTGCGGGTGATTTTCCTTCGGAGTCGGCTGCTAGTAGGATCTTGTCTTCGCCTCGCTCGAATACTTCGTCGGCCAGATGCCCAACATCAGTGATGTTCATAACGTGGTAAACGTCGAACCCTGCATAGCGGGCTGCCCGCACAACGAGATCGGAAAGGAGGAAGGTTCTCAAGTTTCCGATGTGAACGTACCGGTACACTGTAGGGCCACACGAATAGATGTGCAGAGTTCGCGAGTCGTCAGCGGGCCGTAATGACTCGACCGATCTTGTGAGCGTGTTGAATAGGGACATCCCCTTCGCCATCGCAAAGGCTTTTACGTAAGAACGTGCACACTGGAAAAGAATCTGTTGGAGACAGGATTATGGTCAAACTAAAAGTACCGCCGAACTGTGATGTAACTTTCGGGTTTGAGCTGTTAGAAAAAGGACCGGGATCCACGGTGTGGCGCTGGGTGCCCGACGAGAGATGGGAAAACCCCGCTGGGGTGATCCAAGGGGGAAGCATCTGTGCTTTCGCTGACACTGTAATGGCTTCGACCGTCGTTACAGCTCTACAAGGTGAGAAAGCGCTGGTGTACACAGCCGAAGCTAAGGTTTCGTTTTTTCGCGCGGTCAAGCCGGGCGAAGAGCTAACCGGTCATGGCGAAGTGGTCCATAAAGGACGGCGGATCGCTTTTGCAGAGGCCAAAATATCCGACTCCGCGGGGCGCGTGGTTGCGAAGGCCTCTAGCACTTGGGCGATTACCCCACGGGATTCATCTTCCTAAATCGATCTTTCTAAAACGAAGAACATGACTCGAAGAATCTATGCGCTCGGTGGGGTCCTGGCTGCGATCGTGTCGTGTCTGAGCGCCGCAGCTGGCTTTATCGAGGCATCGCCGTGGTTAGTGCCGAAGGTGACGCAAAGTACCTATTCATACGAAGTTCCAAAATATTCCCTTCCTTCGATATCCATTGAACGTGAAGTCGCGGGCGATTTGCGCGCTATAGTCGCGTCTGCGGCCAGAGTCGAACAGGCGGTCAATGCAGAGACTCGCCTGTCCTTACCCCCTGATGGACTGAAGGATTTTTACTGCACATTGGTGGCAACCGAAGGCGGCCTTCCCCTATTTGCGGCTGGAACGAACCGTCCTCTGCACATCGCGTCGGTTTCGAAGTTATTCACTACTACTGCGGCACTACTCGCCCTCGGTCCCGAGTGGCGTTTTGAGACAAAGCTCTTCCTTTCCCAAGACGTTCGAGATGGCGGGCACGCTGAATCCGCCTATCTAGTAGGCAGCGGGGACCCCTACCTGGTATCAGCAGAGTTCGAGGAGTTTTGGCGCAATCAGGTGCCAGGGGGTCCTGTGACTCGGTTAGAAGAGCTGGCCGATGATATCGCTCGTTCCGGAGTCCGAAGCATTTCTACCTTGTATGCCGACTCCTCTTTATATGACGAGCTTCCATATCCTTTTGGAATTTCCCAGGAGCTAATCGAACAGCGTGTCCTACCTCCGGTCTCGGCGCTGGCGGTCGACCGTAACTTGGTTCGGTGGGAAAAGGAGAGGCAAGCGGCGGTATTTGCATCCGATCCCGCATATAACGCTGTAGCGAGGTTAGCGGCTGCGCTAAGCCGCCGAGGAATTGCCATCCGGAAGTTGGAAAAGGCACCTCTACGAAACAACGCTTCGTACGCTCGGGTGTTTGCAGTGAAGTCTGCTCCCCTACGAGAATTGGTGAAATTCGTCAATGCTCACTCGGACAACTTTGCTGCTGAGATGTTGGCTAAGCGAGTAGCGGCGACAGAAAAGGTGCCTGGCAGTTGGAGTGGTTTTTGGCCTCGAGCAAAGCAGCTACTCTCGGACATCGGTGCAGCGCTCGAGAATACGCGACTTGACGAAGGATCCGGCCTGACAGGGAATTTCTCTACTTGTGGCGACGTAACATCGCTGCTGGTGGCAGCTCGCTCGGGGCCGCTTGGAGAGTTCGTCGTAAAAAGCTTGGCCACTCCTAAGGGACCTGGAACCCTAACAGGCCGCTTCGATGGAGTTTCCGGAGCTGAAAGGGTAGAAGCAAAAACCGGAAGCCTGCGGATGGTATCAGCGCTAGCTGGTTTCGTAGAAGCAACAAACGGGTCTGCTGTAGTCTTTAGCGTAATATCCAATGGTTCCGATGCGCCAAGAGCTCATAAAGAGCTAGAAGACCCGCTTGTAGAGAAGCTTATTGCATCTACAAACTGATGATCGCCGTACATATTTTCCAAGGGGTTTCATGCTGGATCGGAAGCCGAGCAGGAAATTGCTAGGAGATGGCGGCGGGGAACGAGCACACAACAGTGCACACCCTGTCCGGAGGAGAAGGCGTGACTAAAGAAAAAACTTCCATGGGTACTCAAACCGCAGTAGAAGAGCTGTATGAGCTCACGAAGAAATATGTGCGCCAAGAGACGATAGATCCGCTTCGCTCACTCGCTCGCCGGCTCGGTTACGGAGCTTTGGGAGCGGTGTGTGTAGGGGTCGGCTGTATCTTGGTGGCGACAGCCATTCTCCGTCTGGTCCCTCGGCATCTGAACTTTGCTTCGAGGGGGTTGGCAAGCTCGCTCGTGTACTTCGCAGTAGCTTTGGTGTTACTGGGATTTGTGAGAACTTCTTGGAAAATCATGATGAAGAAGGGATAAAAGATGTCAGAACCGCGGGTGACCAGAGAGGATCTCGAAGCCAAAGTTAGGGAAATTCAAGAGAGCCTGGGCGCTGCTGCCGAGACTGCAAAGAGGTCGACGGTTCCCCTACTCGTGGCAGTAATCCTTGTAGTTCTCGGCTTTACTTACTTTTTGGGCAGGCGGTCAGCGAAGCGAAAGCCAGTCGTCGTCGAGGTACTACGAGGTTGATTCTGCGGGCTGCGTGCGAGGATCGCATCGTGATTTTGCTTTCAGCTACCCAGGATGCTGCCTGAATTCGCCGCTATTTTTATAGTTTCACCTTCTTTGAGCTTGCGTCTGTAAATCACCTGTCTTTTTCGATTTCTTACGAGACGGAGCGCTATCCAGAAGCCTGCAGAGATTATGAGAAAGGGGATTTTCTCGCTCGCACCTCTGAATAAGGCTGCATCAACTTGGCGAAAGAACAATCGTTTCATCGGGAGAGCGCTCCAAAATCACGATTCAACGGGGATCGATGCTGCGACATCTCAGAAAGAGTAACGTTACTCTCAGTGTTGTATCGATTCATCTCGAACCACCCAGAACTTTCGCGATTGAAGGCCCGCGAGAAGATACGTTAGTCGGTGCATCATAGGCTAGGGAATTGGTGGTTGCAGGGGGATTGTGGGGAAGGGGCCCTTAGAGGTGAAGGTGAGGTTGAGAAACCCCGATAGGACTGAAGTTATAGAAGGCTCCGCAAAAGTCAGGGATATTCTCGAAAAACTCGGAATTCACCCGGATTCGGTAATTGTCATAAGGGGTGAAGAGCTTCTGACAAAGGACGACCGTGTCGGACCGGACGACGAGATTGAGGTTCGTCCGGTTGTATCTGGCGGTTAGGAGTGGCTGTAGGAGATCTAAATTAGCGGTGCGTTGCAAGTCGTGTAGGGAAAAAGCTGTCATAGAGATCGCGCGACACAACGCTGCATATTGCAGGGAGTGCTTCTTTCGTTATTGCCGCCGTCAAGTCGAGCGCGCAATCGAGGGTCTCGACATGATGAGCCATGCGGACCGTGTTTTAGTGGCTGTTTCGGGCGGCAAAGATAGTCTCGCTCTCTGGGACATTCTCACCGATTTGGAGTATTCAGCAGACGCAGTGTACTTGGACCTGGGAATCGGGACATATTCCGAGCGATCGAGGGATATTGCCCAAAAATACGCCGACACGAAAGGGTTGAAACTTCACACCGTTTCTATTCGTGAAGAGCACGGATTCGGAATTCCGGAAGGCTCCAAGGCCGCCAATAGGCCGACATGTAGCCTATGCGGCATGTCCAAGCGGCATTTGCTAAACAAATTTGCCTATGAACACGGTTATGACGTGCTGGCGACCGGGCACAATTTGGACGACGAAGCAGCTACGCTTCTCGCCAACCTTGTTCGTTGGGATGCTGAATACCTCAGAAGGCAGTGGCCGGTCCTGCCAGCCAGGCCGGGCTTTGTCAGGAAGGTTAAGCCCCTCATCCGTCTCCAGGAGCGAGAGACAGCCGCGTACTGCGTACTGTCTGGGATCGAATACGTTGTCGAAGAGTGCCCATTGGTAGTCGGCAACACTCAGCTCGAGTACAAAGAAGCATTGAATGTTTTGGAAAGACGCTCTCCCGGGACCAAGGCTCGCTTAGTATTAGGATTTCTCAACTCGGGACATAATCTGTTGGTCGTGGCTAATAAGGATGATAGAAACGCAGGCGATGCCGAATTGGGAGCATGCGTGCGGTGTGGCTCGCCTACCCCTATCCGCAGAAAAGCCACTACAGAGACGGCATCGGAGGACGGCGTCAAAGAGGATAGCTTAAGACAAAATCCCGGGCCTTCGTCTCACCTTGTTTGTGCGTTCTGTCGCGAGTCGCAAAAAATCGCCTTGACTATATCGCGCCGTTGAGCCAAGGGGGTCTGACTCTGAGATCGGCGGACACTTTCTCGGAGGGAGATCTATGCCTTCTCGTAGACAGGCGGGGACGAAAGTATCTTCTGGAGCTAGTTCAAGGCGCTGTATTCGGCACACATACGGGCATTGTCCGGCACGAGGATCTAATTGGTTCTGCTGTGGGCACGTGGTTGACTACAGCGGGTGGATCTAGCTTTCTAGCAATCAGACCGCGCCCGCTCGATTACGTTTTGAAAATGCGTCGCTTGGCTCAGGTTGTGTACCCAAAGGATTTTGGAGCTATTTTGTGGCGACTCGGCATCAGACCGGGGTTTCGAGTGCTCGAAGTGGGACTCGGCTCTGGATCTCTGAGCATAGCGTTACTGTTAGCAGTGGGAGATAAAGGTCGCGTGGTAAGCCTTGATATTAGGAAGGATCATGCACAACGAGCCATACACAACGTGAGCCGATTCTTCGACGGGGCATGCGAACCGCACTCGGTTGTAGTCGGCGATGCTGGGTCTTGTCTGAGGGGCTCCGCAAAGTTCGATGCGGCGGTTGTCGATGTCCCAGAACCATGGGCGGTTCTCGAGCCGGTTACCTCACTTCTTCGCCCGGGTTGCTTCGTGGCATGCTTTAGCCCGTCGGCTCTCCAAGTCCGGGAAACAGCGGACGCCTTGGAATCACTGGGATACGCAATGATAGACGTAGTAGAGGTACTAGAGAGGTCTTGGTACGTAAGAGGTAAGGCGGTACGGCCCGATCATAGAATGGTGGCGCACACAGGCTTTCTGACCGTAGGCTGTAAGGCCCGTCCAGCCTTTATGGCTCGATGAAAATGCACTCCCCTGGGCACTCTTCGGCGGCTTCTATTACCGACTCTTCTAGACCTTCGGGGACCTGTGCTAGAGATTCTGCACCACCTGGATCGGACAGAACCTTGCCATTCTCTTTCACGTAGGCTAAGCCGTCATCTAAAAGCGTGAATACATCAGGACAAATCTCTTCGCAAAGACCGTCGCCGGTGCATAGGTCTTGGTCTATCCAGACTTTCATGCTCGGTCTACCTCTCTCCTCTGCTCTCCTGGAAGCATCCTAAGTAGGAAGCCCTCTTTCTTACACAACCTTACACAACTTAAAACCTAATGAGTGCTGTAGTTCATGTCAATTTTCATGACGAATCCCGCGAAATTTCTGATCTGCCACATAGCAAAGGTATCGAAAGCCGTGCTCGCTTGCCACATAGCAAAGGTATCGAAAGCCGTGCTCGATCAGTAGGGGTTGTGATTAGTAGCATCGATCTCGCCCATCAAGCCATGCAATGCTGTAGGTAAGCGGCGCCACCGCCGAAGTTAGTAGAGAGCCTAAATGCTTACTCGGTTATCGAGTGCTGTGTACACTGAGCAGGTGAACCGCCGGGATGCCATCTGCGAAGCATATAAGGAGGCGGTAGATGGCAGGGGACTCGGCCAATGCCCGCTAGGAGGCATATGGAGGGGCCATGAATCCTCCGGACGATTACAGAGATAACGAGTTCGGCGGAGTCCATGGCACCCGCGGATCGGGCGGGGCGCCACGGTCCGATGGGTATGACCCCGCGTACGCTAGGATTCGCGAGCTTGAGCGGCGGCTTTCTGAGCTCAAAAGAGAAGCATCGCTACAGGCCGAACAAAACGAGAAGCTTTCGAAAACACTAAGAGAAGCACGTGCTCAGATCGCCGCCCTCAAGGAAGAGCTTGACAAGCTCACCAGTCCACCCTCAAGCTACGGGATTTTCCTGGGATCTTCAGACGACAAGACGGCCGATGTTCACGTCGCGGGGCGGAAGTTCCGAGTCGGAGTTGGCCCTGGCATAGACGTCAAGAAGCTCGTAGCTGGCCAGGAGGTCCTTCTCAACGAGGCCATGAACCTGGTTGGAGCGAGGGCTCTAGAGCCTCAGGGCGAGGTTGTCACAGTGAAAGAGGTTCTACAAGACGGGCGCTTGCTGGTGCTCGGTACCGGCGATGAGGAGCGGGTGTTAGCGGTCTCGGGTTTTCTGGCCATGGAGCAGCTTCGCGCTGGGGACCTTGTACGAGTGGATACAAAGAGCGGGCTGGCCTTAGAGAGGATGAAGCGACCCGAGGTCGAAGAACTCATACTAGAAGAGGTACCTGACGTAACTTATGCAGACATAGGGGGCCTTAGCTCGCAAATCGAAGCCATTCAAGACGCTGTGGAGTTGCCTTTCCTATACCCGGACCTTTTCCAGCGTTACAATCTGCCTGCGCCCAAGGGAGTGTTACTTTACGGTCCTCCAGGTTGCGGCAAAACACTCATCGCCAAGGCGGTCGCCAACAGCCTCGCTAGGAAGGTTGCTGAGCGGACAGGTGCGCGCAACGCCAAGAGCTATTTCTTGAATATCAAAGGACCCGAGTTGTTGAACAAGTACGTCGGGGAGACCGAGCGCCAGATCCGGCTGATTTTTCAACGAGCTCGCGAGAAGAGCGCCGAAGGTGTCCCCGTAATCGTGTTCTTCGATGAGATGGACTCTTTGTTTCGTATGAGAGGTTCCGGGATCAGCTCTGACATTGAAAACACGATAGTTCCACAGCTGCTCTCTGAGATAGATGGTGTCGAGTCGTTGAAGAACGTGATCGTTGTGGGTGCTTCTAACAGAGAGGATCTTATTGATCCAGCGATCCTGCGCCCGGGTCGCCTCGATGTAAAAATCAAGATCGAGCGGCCTAACGAGGTAGCTGCCAAGGAGATCCTTGGCAAGTACTTGGACGAGAGCATACCGATTCACGCTAAAGAGCTAGAACAGGAGGGAGGCGACAAGGCTGCGGTGATAGCTCACATGATCGAGGCGACCGTGGCCGAGATGTATGCTGAGTCCGACGAGAACAGGTTTCTGGAGGTAACCTACGCCAACGGAGACAAAGAAACGTTGTACTTCAAGGATTTTGCCTCTGGAGCGATGATCGAAAACATTGTACGGCGCGCTAAAAAAGAGGCAATCAAGCGGCATATCGAGACTCGGGAAGAGGGATTGAGAACCGACGATCTTCTTCTAGCGATCCGCCAAGAGTTTCGGGAGCATGAGGACCTTCCCAATACGACCAATCCAGACGACTGGGCAAAGATTTCTGGGAAGAAGGGCGAGAGGATCGTTTACGTTCGCACGCTTGTCGGAGAAGGGGAGCCAGGCAAAGGCGGCCGTTCGATCGAGCGGATCAACACAGGTCAATACCTCTGAGTCCCGATGCGGCTGGGTTTCGGGATGGATTTTCTCCTTTAGCTCGTGGATGGTGATAGGTGGCACTTCCAAAAGTTTTCGGAGTAGAAACCGAGTATGGAATCATCGTGAAAGGCGACGAGCGGCTGAATCCGGTGGCCGCCTCCACCTTGGTGGTTTCTTCTTACAGAGATCTCCTCTCTAAGTCGGCCGAGTGGGACTTTGACGACGAACACCCCGAGCGAGATGCCCGAGGGTTCGTAATGCCTCCGGACAAAGCACCGACAGTCGAGCCGTCGCTCACCAATGTCGTCCTGCCCAACGGGGCCCGGCTATACGTTGACCATGCCCATCCCGAGTACTCGACTCCTGAGTGCTCCGATCCTCTCGAATTAGTAGCCCATGATGCCGCAGGTGTGTTGGTCATGAGAAAGGCTGTCGCGAGACTAGAAGCGACCATGGACGACGGCCAGACTCTGCGTCTATATAAGAACAATTCGGATGGCAAGGGAAACAGCTACGGATGCCACGAGAACTACCTTGTTTCTCGGGATGTCCCCTTCGAGGATCTAGCCGAGAAGCTCGTCCCCTACTTTGTGAGCAGGCAGGTTATCTGTGGCGCGGGAAAAGTGGGAGCCGAGAACGGTACAGAGGAGGCACATTTTCAGATCTCCCAGCGGGCCGATTTCTTTGAGGAGCTGATCGGCTTGGAGACGACTATTCGCAGGCCAATCATCAACACCCGGGATGAGCCACATGCAGATCCGTCGCTCTACCGGAGGCTTCATGTGATAGTGGGCGACGCAAACATGTCACAGTTTGCGAATTTCGTCAAAATTGGAGCGACGGCTCTCGTGATTTTGATGATCGAAGACGGGTTTATTCAGAAGGATTTATCTCTTGATGACCCGGTCTCTGCTCTTCGAGCCGTCAGTCGTGATCTCACATGTAGACGCCCGCTAAGGAGGTCGGACGGGACCACGATCACTCCCGTCGAGCTTCAGTGGAACTACTACGAGCTGGCGGAGAAGTGGCGTGAAGGTCACGACCATCCAGCCTGGACTCCTCGAGTTTTAGACGCGTGGCGCCAGGCTCTCGAAGGCCTGGAGTCCGACCCTTTTTCATTGTCTGATCGCCTCGACTGGGTGGCGAAGCTTCGAGTTATTGAGTCGTACCGAGAGAGTCGAGGTCTGGATTGGAAAGATTCCAAGGTGGCTATGATCGACTTGCAATACCACGACATACGGGAAGATCGTGGGATTTATTGGAAGCTAGAGCAGTCGGGCGCTATCAAGCGGATGGTTGGCGATGAAACAATAAAAGGCGCGGAGCTCAATCCCCCCGAGACCACGCGCGCTTATTTTAGAGGGCGAGCAATTCAGCACTTTGGGCGGGCGATTGTCTCTGCTAACTGGGATAGTGTGGTGGTCGACTCTGGGAAGGCCACTCTCAAGCGCATCCCAATGATGAATCCGCACAAAGGAACCAAGTCTGCCGTTGGGCAGCTTTTTCAGCAAGCCTCTGATGCCGAGCATCTCATAGAGCTGTTGTCGGAGGGATGACCAGAGACGGTCTGGGAGGGCTCCAGAGGGCGTATTTGCTCTAGAAAGTTCGGGGGCGGCTGTAGAATCAAGGTGCCGCTCGCCTTGCGAGTTATACGTGGGGAGGCCGTTAGCATGGACCGAGAACGCCAGCAAAAGAAGCTTTCCAAACCTCAGGGAGGCGGCAACGACCCAGACGCGGGGCTTGTCATTGACACAAAAGAAACCCTCAAAAAAGAGACCGACGAGCTTCTGGATGAGATTGATGAGCTTCTCGAGGAAAACGCAGAGGAGTTCGTCAGGAACTACATTCAAAAAGGCGGCGAGTAGTAACCGTTTTGCTCCAGTTAGCCTTGCGATCTTTCAGCAGTGTGTGCTCCATGGAAGGCGCTGCTGCGTTGCGTAAGCTAGACACTAAAAATCCGATCCCGTGAGCATCCGACGCGCGTACGACTTTGAAAAGCTGACCGCAGCGGATCCCGCCGCCAGCTTCGTCTCGTTCCTGCGCAGCTTGGACCATACGGGCTCAGGGGTCGGTTTCGCTCCAACCGTCGCAACCACGCTTGGCTCGCGCGTGAGTTCCTCCGGGAATTCTAAGCTTCTGGCAAGCGAGACACCATCTGTTCTCGCGGGCACCACTGTTCTCGCTCTGAGGTACAAGAGCGGCGTCGTTCTAGCCGGAGACAGGAGAGCGACCGAGGGCTCCTTTATCGCTCACCGGTACATTGAAAAAGTTCATCAAACCGACTCGCACTCCGCCGTGGCAGTCGCGGGAGCGGCAGGGCCTGCCCTCGAGATTGTGCGGCTGTTCCAGACTGAGCTTGAGCATTACGAGAAGGTTCAGGGGACGAGACTTTCCCTTCCTGGTCAGGCCAATCGGCTGGCAGCGCTAATTCGTGGCCATTTTGAGTTGGCGCTTCGAGGTCTCGTAGTTGTTCCCGTGTTCGCAGGATTCGATGATTCGACCCGAACCGGGCGCATATTCAAGTACGACGTGACAGGAGGTAGGTACGAGGAGCGGGAGTTCCACGCCGAGGGGTCGGGAGGCAAACTAGCCCGTAGCTTTATAAAACAGGGGTTTCGAGTTTCGATGAGCGCAGACGACGCGATAGAGGTCGCCTTAGCGGCTTTGTACGAGGCGGCGGACGAAGACGCCGGAACGGGTGGACCAGATCTTGCGCGCGGCATCTATCCCACGATTGCCACCATAGACGCAGGTGGCTTCAAACGACTAGAGGACTCGGACGTAGCCAAGCGATTCAAAGCAATAATCAAGAAGTCTTGAGCGAGGACGAAAGGTGACCTTTCCGTTTTACGTGTCGCCAGAGCAGCTAACCAAAGACAAGGCCGAGTTCGCTCGAAAAGGGATCGCTAGAGGACGATCCCTCGTGGCCTTAGGGTACAAGGACGGAATTCTGATCGCTGCTGAGAACCCTTCTCGTGCGCTTCGCAAGATAAGCGAGGTATACGACCGCATCGCTTTCGCGGCGGTAGGAAGGTACAACGAGTTCGAGGCTTTGCGAGTGATGGGAATACGACTGGCTGACATGACCGGGTACTCGAATTCTCGTGAGGATGTCAATGGACGGGCGTTGGCGAATGTTTACGCTCAGCAACTTGGAACAATATTTACGACCGAACCTAAACCATACGAAGTGGAATTGCTTCTCGCCGAAATCGGCGATACGCCCGACAAGGACAGCATCTATCACGTTCTATACGACGGCTCGCTGCAGGACGAAAAGGGATATGCCGTCATTGGCGGCAACGCAGAACTTGTCGCATCCGAGCTGGAGGAAAAATACCAAGACGGCCAGGATCTTCAAGGTGCACTGAGAATCGCAGCCCGAGCTCTTGACAAGGGGGATACTTCGCGCAAGCTCGATGGCTCCGATCTCGAGGTTGCAGTACTCGATAGGACGGTGAATACGCATAGGAAATTCAGGCGGCTTAGGCCAGACGAGATCGCGTCGCTATTGGGAGATGTGCTCTCTAAGTAGGAGAGAAACTAACGATCAGTCGGGTATTCGTGTCAAGAACACAGTGTACCTGGAGAAGTCCACGAAGTTTACAAGGTCCTCCTCTGCTTTTTTGGCCTCCGGCGACTGGATGGCAGTTTGGACGTCGGCCAGGGTTTCGAACCACATCTCGACTACTCCGTCGAATGGAGGTTCTCCCTCAGGCGCTACCAGTGCCTCGAACCACTCAAAACGCTTGACCCCGGGCACTGCTCGCGCCAGTGGCTGGTTGTGCTCGATCCAATACCCCATAAAGGCTTTGTGCGACAAGTCCTTTCGTCGGGGAAGCAGAAGTATTGCTTTATACAAGGTATCTCCTGAGTCCAAAGCTTCCAAGGGGATGCCTTGACGGCAGTTAGCATTATTTTGCAATTAGCACGATTAGCCGAAAGGCTTTAGAGATAGATCTGGTCTCGGATAGTTTCAAGAGAGGCCACCTTGGAGCGCCGAATCTTCGGCCTGGAAAATGAGTACGGAGTCACGTGTATGCTGCGGGGCCAGCGGCGGCTGAGCCCCGACGAGGTTGCGCGGTATTTGTTCAGACGAGTCGTGTCTTGGGGCCGCTCTTCTAACGTGTTTCTCGAGAATGGCTCCCGTCTTTATCTTGACGTTGGGTCTCACCCGGAGTACGCAACTCCCGAGTGCGACTCCATTTATGACCTGGTAGCCCACGACAAAGCCGGCGAGAGAATTCTCGAGCACCTACATGTAACTGCCGAAGCTCGCCTTTCGGAAGAGGGTGTGCGGGGCCAGATATTCATTTTCAAGAACAACACTGACTCTGCTGGAAACAGCTATGGGTGTCACGAAAATTATCTAATGAGCAGGCATGGCGAATTTCAGCGGTACGCAGACAGCTTGATTCCTTTTCTGGTTAGCAGGCAGATCTTTGCAGGGGCAGGAAAGGTTCTTCAGACTGCCAGGGGTGCCATCTATTGCATAAGCCAGCGAGCAGAACACATTTGGGAGGGAGTGTCTTCGGCCACGACTAGGAGTCGGCCGATAATCAACACTCGAGATGAACCACACGCAGACGCCGAACGGTACCGTCGTCTCCACGTCATCGTCGGTGACTCCAACATGTCTGAGTATGCGACGTTTCTGAAGGTTGCATCTACGAGCATCGTATTGCGGATGTTGGAAAACAACTTCCCGATGAGGGAATTGACCCTCGAGAACCCCATCAGAGCTATAAGAGAAATCAGTCACGATCTCACGCTGACTAAAAAGGTCCGATTGGCTAACGGGTGGGAAGCCACTGCACTTCAGATTCAGCAAGAGTACTTCGAGCGGGCGTCCCGCTTTATAGAACTAAAAGGAGGAGATCCGGCCGAAGAGCACGCGATGCAAATGTGGGAACACTGCCTTATCCAACTCGAAAACGATCCGTTGAAGTTGTCTAGAGAGGTCGACTGGGTTACGAAGTACAACATCATTTCTGATTACCGACGCAGGACCGGCATTCCTCTGTCTCATCCCCGGATATCCCTTTTGGATTTGGCTTACCATGATGTGAGTCGCAAGCGTGGTATCTACAACCTCTTAGCGCGTAAGGGGCTTGTTGATCGTCTGGTAGCAGACCACGACATTGATAACGCGGTCTTTGAGCCACCGCAGACAACACGTGCAAGGCTTAGGGGAGAATTCATCAGGCGGGCGAAGGAGCGCCGTAGGGACTTCACGGTCGACTGGGTACATCTCAAACTCAACGATCAGGCACAGCGAACGGTTCTTTGCAAGGATCCCTTCAGGTCACACGACGAACGTGTAGAGCGCCTTATCAACTCCCTCTGAATGTCGAGGGGTGTGTAGCGGTATAAAGAGAATGAGGCTTGAATTGAGCGTGCGTTCCCGATCTTTCGGCTATCGCCGCCTTGTTCAAATTGTCCTAGTTGATAGAGGTTTTTAGCAGCTTGCTTATTGCTGTGTGCTGCAGGGTCTAAAAGCTTGGAGGTACGCCGTTGGCGAACAAAGCTGAGCGCCTCCTCAACCTATTGGCGATTCTGAGGGAGACAGGCCGCCCACTTACGGCAGGGGAGATCCGGGAGCGGGTTCCTGGCTACCCCGACTCAGATACTGCGTTCAAGAGATCATTCGAACGTGACAAGGCTGCGTTGAGAGAAATCGGGATCGAGGTAGAGAGCGTGGCGGTGCCTTCCGCTCCGGAAGGAGTGGGATATAGGGCTAATGAACTACGAAAACGCCTCGAGGACCCTGCTTTTTCGCCGGAGGAAAAGGCTGCAATGGCTGTGGCTCTTGGAGCTATTTCGGTTCTAGGTGGAGAAGACTCGGACGGAAATGCCGATCTAGCTCATGACTTGGTATATGGCGCGGTAAAAATTGGGTTCCACCCAGAGCCCGAGGTGGCGGCCGAAGCAACGGCGTACCTGAGGGTGCCGGCTGAGCGTTTGTCGACTCTCGTTGAGGCGATGCTGGAGGAACGAGTCGTAGAGTTCGAGTACGAAAAGGCCGATGGGTCGGTGCGCAAGAGAAAAGTGGAGCCTCACGGTATCCGCTGCGTAAAAAAGAACTGGTATTTGGCTGCCAGAGAGTTGGGCGATGAAACGCTCAAGGCATTTCGAATCGACCGCATCCGCTCTCCCATAAAGAAGAGTTCTCAACAGAGACTATTCAAAGTACAAAGCACTGCTGAGGTAGATCGAGTATTGCGAGGAGCACCGTGGGAGATAGGTGGAGGAAAACGGCGTTGTGCAAAAGTTGCGGTCGAAGCATCTAGGGCTAGCCTGGCCCAGCGTATTTTGGGTACCGAGGCAGACAGTGAAGACGAGTCGGGTCGTCACGTATTTGAGGTCACCTATACCAACCCTGAGCCGCTTTTGGAAGCGGTGTGCGGATTCAGGGAACAAGCAGAGATTCTAAGTCCTTATGAATTGAGGTCGCAGATGAAAGACAGACTTCTCGCTTCAAAAGCACGACTGGAGGAGTCTTCAAAGAATCCCGCGGCCGATAAGGCCGTGGAGTTAGCCGCCTCTGTTAGCGCCAAGATTGCGGCTTCTAACGCTGAGGGGGTTCGGGCAGGTGGGTCGGGTAGTCGGAGTAGCAAGCCACGGGAGGAGGCTGCGAATAGGGCAAGACGCCTCGTGAACATAGTGCCATGGCTGATCCGACACCCTGGCGCCTCGATCGACGAGGTCGCCGGCGTGTTCAAGGTAGAAAAGGAGGCACTTATCAAAGACTTGACTATGGTGACGCTCACGGGAATCTACCCTTATCTTCCACACAACCTTGTCGATGTGTCGTGGAGCGACGGGCGCGTACTTGTACGATCGGCCGACTACCTGGAGAGCTTTGCGAACCTGACTAGCGAAGAGGCGGTCGTGCTGTACTCCGCTCTGAGAGCGGCAGCCAGACTTCCTGGTCTCTCGGACTCTGCCGAGTTGCACTCTGGCATCGAAAAGCTTGCTAAAGCATTAGGTATCGAAGATTCGGGAATGGACATTCTTCCTGAGCGAACTGCCGAAGAAGCATTGGAGCTTTTGAGAAAGGCCATCAGTGGGCGGGAGACCGTAGATCTCGAATATGTGTCTTATTCTTCTGAGATTGAGTCTAGAAGGAAGGTGGACCCACTCCGTCTGTTCGTCTACGAAGGAAGGTGGTACCTAGAGGCGTACTGCCACTTATCTCAAGAAGAACGGATTTTCAGAGTTTCTCGCATAACTAATGCACAGCTTACGGGAAAACAGTTCAAGGCCAGGGGCGTTTCGCCTTTGCGCGGGCAGAAAGGGTTTGGAGAAAGTGCCGGCGGTCGCGGTCCAGGAGATACGGGATGGAAGATAGAGGGGATCAATGTAGAGGTTGTCATGGCGCCCGAGGTGTCCTCCTGGTTCACGCGCGCCTACCCCCTGGAATATAGCGTCCAGCTAGACAACGGCTGGTCGCTAGTGAAATTCAAGGCATCGAGTCGCAATTGGGCGATCAGGGTTCTGTTCGGTATCGCCGACCGGATAGTGGTGCTTTCTCCGGATTATCTCCGCTTGGAGCTCATAGAGTCCGTAAATCGCGCCCTAGCTCTCTACGGTGCTTCTTCAAGATGAAACTTTACACCCTTTTTGAGAAGAGCCTGGATATCAAGGTTCTGTCGAGAGATAACAGGCGATATGAGTACTTATTCTTCGATGTTCCTACAGGACTGACCATCTTGGAGGTGTGCTACAGAGTCGACGGTGATGCACGCGTGGATCTGGGATTGTTTGAGGAGACGTCGTCTTCGAGTCGTCCCAAAATTTCCTCGTTTCGAGGCTGGAGTGGAAGTGACCGGCGCTGCGTGGTGGCAGGCCGAGAATTGTCGACTCCTGGGTATGTCTGTAGGCCCATTAATCAGGGCCGGTGGGCGATCGCACTTGGGTTTCCCGACGAAGGAAAAGAGGTCCACGTACACGTAGAGGTGCGGGCGTCGTCTTCGGAAGAAGTCATCGCCGGTCTGGATGCCCCTATTTTGAAAGGCGGAATAGCCGACCTGCCAGCGGACTTAGAAGCGGCGAGAGACGCGGTGCAGAAGATACCGGGAGTGCCGATTTATAGAGAACTGCCGGGCCACCGCTTAGGGATGTTGTGCGGGGACTTTCATACACACAGCTGGCACTCCGGTGATGCAAAAACACCTGTCGTCGAGATGGTCGCTGCTGCAGAAACCCGGCGTATGGACTTTTTGGCTATTACCGATCACAACACCAACGCGCACTGGGCAGAGATCGATGCTGTTCAGCCGTACACATCTGTTGCCCTCATCAAAGGACAGGAAGTAACTACTTACTACGGACACTTCAACGCGTTCCTCCCAGGAAGGCTTGTGGATTTCAGAATCGAAAACGACAAAGATCTCTCCGATGCTCTAGAGGAAATGGACCACTCCTCAGGACTCCTCTCAATCAACCACCCAAAAGCTATCGGACCCCAATGGAAGCTTTCGTATCACGAGAGGTTCGACGCACTTGAGGCATGGCAAGCCCCGTGGCTGTGGTTCAATAACGAGTCGACGCGGAAGTGGGAGGAACTCCTACGCTGCGGAAGGCGTATCACCGCCATCGGAGGATCGGATGTTCACGATCTCAGAGCGATGCCGGTTCACCAATATGGATGTCCCGCAACCTGGGTGTACTCGCCCAGTGATCGAAGCCCTAGTGGAATCTTGGAAGCTGTACGGAGGGGGGCGGTCTCGGTTACAGCTACACCGGACTCTGCGATCGTGGTGTTGGAGCGTCGAGTTGGCAATGATTCCTCCGAGGGATGGATACCTGCTATGGGTTGGGAGATATCTGCCGAAGAAAGCTTGAGAGCCCGAGTCCTAGGGGGGCTAGGTAGACTCGTGTTGCGCGTTGTAGGCCAGAACGGTCGTGCGAAAGAGTGGATTTGCGTAGACGGTGATGGGGAGTTCTTACTGGAGAACCCTGCAGAATTCGGAGAGTGGCTTCGCCTAGAAGCATGGGGGAAAGGTGTCTATATTCCCGGACCGTTCGGACTTTCCGAGTCAACTCTTGTGTCGTTTAGCAATCCTGTCTTTATAGCGATCGATCGATGATTCACTGAGACTGTTACAGCCACTGATACCAGGCGGCTCGGGGTGAAATTATCCGCTGGCTAATGGAATCGCAAAAGTGAAAGTCGAGCCCCGGCCTAGCTGACTTTCGACCCATATTTGCCCCCCATGAGCCTCTACTAGTTTTTTACAGATGTATAACCCAATGCCTGTGCCGCCATGGCTGCGGGTGCTTGTGGAGTCGATCTGGCCGAAGCGTTGAAACAGTTTTGGCACGTCTCCGGAGTAAATACCAATTCCTCGGTCCGTTACCGCAATATGGGCTGAGTCCTCCACCCGCTTTAGGGAAACGGAGACTGCGTCCTCCGAGTACTTCATGGCGTTGTCCACCAGGTGTGCCAGAATCTGTTCGATTTTGGTGCGATCCACAGATGCCGTCAGCTTGTTGTGCGGAGAATCAAAGACAATCGTTCTGGAGGGGTATTGACTGCGCAAGTTTTTGATCGTCTTTTTGAGGTAGTCGACGAGATCTACTGTTTCAAGGTACAGCGGAGGCCTCTGCTGCTCTATAGCCGACACGAATAAAAGATCTTCGATCAAACGTTCCAGGCGAAGAGTCGCAGTGTCGATCGCTTCGACAGATTCTCTACGCTTTGATTGGGGCAGTTTGTCTCCCTTGGAGATTAGTAGTCGCGTATACCCCTTTATCAACGTGAGGGGAGTTCTTAACTCGTGCCCAATCACCGATACGAAGTCGGCTTTCATCTGCTGCAACTCTCGTTGCTCTGTGATGTCATCCATCACCAAAAGTTTTCCCGTAACCTCGCCCGACTCTCCACGCAGTTGAACCGCACGGGCTTTAAACGTCCGAGGGTTTGGCTTCGATATCGTCACCTCAATTGTCCCGTTGCCAGAGAGCAGGAGGTCTTCTAGCTCTCTCGGGCGAATTCGTCCCCTAACTGGTGCCCCAATGTCGAACGGGCCTGCCAAACTGAACAACTCCTGTGCTGTAGCGTTGACCGCAATGAATCGGTCGTTGTTGTCCACGACTATGATTGGATTCCTTATCGAAAAGATGATCGAGGAGAGCTCTGCTCTTCGGTCCTCAAGCTCTTGATAGAGGAGGGCGTTGCGCAGAGCTAGTCCGGCTTGGTAAGCAAAGCTCGACAGTAACGGAATTTCCCCGCTTGCAGGGATGCGTGCAGGGGGTAGCAATGCCACCATCAGTCCGGCGTTTGACCCTTCTCCTCTTAGAGGAACGAGCAAGGGAACCATGCCGGTTCTAGAAAGTGGCTTGAAGACCGGGTCGTCTTGAGGCTTGAGCACTAGGCGGGGCGCGTTCTCTCCCAGAACCGAGCGAAACTCTTCTCGCTCCATCGTCTCGGCGACGAGCTCCTTCTGAACGCCCTCAAAGATGCCGAGCTGCAGAACTCCCGTTCTCGTGTCGAATAAGGCGATGAAACCACCTTTGGATCCAAACAGATCCGAAGACATCTTGAGAACGTTTGCGAGAAGCGCGTCGATTTTTAGCTCAGTAGTTAGTTCTTTGGAAGTCTCACTGAATAGGCGCAGCTCGCGATCCCGGGCCTCAAGCTCCGACCGAAGATTTGTGAGTCGAATGGCAATACTTACCTGGTCCGCGAAGAGTTGCGCGAATTGGAGGTCGGTTGGGTTGAGTTGGCGGTGCGAGAACGCTACGAGACTGCCAACGATAGTCGCCCCATCTCTTACAGGAACTCCCAATCCCGATTCGAAGGGTATGGGTCCCGCAGGGAAAAACGGGCTCAAAAGATCAGGTGTAGGCGCTAATACCGGCTGCCCTGTAGAGAGAAGCCTCGCAGCCATTACCGATGCATCGACAAATCCCGCAGGCCTGGCCTCGTGCCTGCCAGCTAGCCGCAGAGCACCCTCAGAAATGTCAGCCATCCAGAGCTGGACAGCCTGGGCTCCGATCCCCTCAGCAAGATCTGCTAGAAGCGTTTTAATGACCGACTCGGGCCTAGTGGTCGAAGACAGTGCGCGGGCGGCCCTCAGTACGGCGTCAAGAGGATTGCTCCGTCCGCCGCCGTTAGAATTCGGTTGGGGAGTCGCTCTCCCCGTCGATGTCATAAGCCGATACCTAGCCTGAGTTTCAAGTTGCCGACCCAATTCGGGTTGTCGGCATTTCCAAGTCTCCCCTTGAAGCCAAGAGAGTTGTTCTCAAAGTCGGAGCTATCTGCGAGAAACCGTATCATACATCCAGGGACGGTTAGACGCTTAGTACGACTTCGAAGGTGAGGTGTCATGCCTGTACTGGCTTGGATCGGAATTATCGTCAGTCTGCTTGTAGTGGTTCCCGTGTTGTACTTCCTGGGGCGTGCGGTGGTCACCATAGTTGTAGCTAGGCGAGAACTCGAGCGCCCCAATCCTGCGGCTGGGGTGGTCGAGATCGCGGGTCCAAAGAAGGCGAAGAGGCCCTCCGAAGGTGGTAGGTCTCGGAAAGCCTCCGAACAGCAGGCCATGGAAGAAGCGCTCAAAAAGCTTGCTACTAAGTCGCGTCGTCGAGAGAGCAATAGGGGAAGTGGCGACTCCGGGGAGGGGCAGGTGCCGGGGGAGTGACTAGACCCCTAAAGCTAGGGCATCGGCAGGGAAGATGTTGAACGTCGGACCATTAGAGATTTTGCTGATTGTGGTCATAGCGCTACTGGTTATCGGACCTGAAGACCTTCCCGATGCCGTACGCAAGGTTGGCCGTTTCTTCGCAGAACTGAGGCGCTATGGCGAAGAAGTACAAGAAGAGGTGCGTGCGATCATAGAAGATGCGGCTAGTGGATTAGAGGATGATCTAAAAGCCACAGAACCGAGTGGGGGCTCGGATCTCAAATTCGATTCAAAAAACTTACCAGATTCCGGGGGTACGGGTGGCTGAGAAAGCCGGCGACTCTGGTTCGGGACCACTCCGTTCAAGAATTGACCCAACCCTGGAAACAGATTCACACATGACTTCTAGCGTTTCTGAATTAGATGGTTATGAAGACATTGCTTCCCTAGAAGCAACTCGTATGCCCCTTGTCGAGCATCTCAAAGAGTTGCGAATCCGCCTTATTAGAGCGCTGGTAGCATTTGTCGTTGCTTCCTTAATTGGGTGGGTGTTTTTCATCCCAATTATGGATGTGCTGCTTGCGCCTCTTCGTACCGCACTTGGAGATCCAGAGCGTCCACTAATCGCGATTGGGATTTTCGATCCGGTTGGAATGCGCCTGAAGATATCGGCGTTCGCAGGGTTGATATTGGCATCTCCCGTGATTTTTTGGCAAATTTGGAGGTTTGTGGCACCAGGACTTACGCGGAAAGAACGAAAGACGACGATCACCATAGTCTCGGTTAGCAGCTTGCTGTTTGCGTTCGGAGTCGCTGTTGCTTACCTGACCGCTGTTCCTGCACTTGTTTTTCTGCTCAAAATAGCTGGAAACACTGTAGAGCCTTTCATAACAGCCGATCGCTACATTAGCTTCATGTTGGCAATGAGCTTTGGATTCGGTGCGGCATTTGAATTCCCTCTTGTTCTCATAGCTCTCGTAGCTTTGGGTGCAGTCAGTTCCAGGCAGTTATTAGGAGCATGGCGAGTTGTCGTTGTTGCTATCTCAGTGGTGGCTGCTGTAGCGACACCAGGGCAGGATCCATTTTCGTTTTTTGCACTCTTTGCCCCGATGTGTGTTTTATATTTACTTGCTGTAGCATTTGCCCGCTTTATATTAAAAAAGTAATAACTGTGACGAGGATATTGAAACGCCTCAAATGAAAAAGAAACGATGTGGACGTACATTGGGATGGACTAATTTATCAGCACAAAAACGCCGGCGCCGTTATTTGGTTTTGAGTGCAAGTTTGGGCATTGCGATACTGTTAAGTATTGCCGGGTACATTATGTTTTGGACGAATCACGATTCGAAGAGCATCGACCGTTTGGTTTATAAGAGGGTTTCAGAATGGTACAAGCAAGGCGATTCTTATCGAGGTAGTCTAGAACAGTTGATTGATGACGCTAACCGCGCACAGTTAAGTGGCGATTCAAGAGCTTTGGAAGAAACATCTCGAAAGGCGGATATCTTAGGACGTGAGATATCAAAGCTACGGGTAAGAATATCACAGGCCGGTGTTTTTGAAAATGAGGATTTGGATCATCTTAAAAACCAATCAATACAGGTAGTTTCCTATTTGGCTGAAGCAGCTGAAAATATACAAGCGCTTTCCGCAATTCCAGCCTTTTTACAAAATGATTTTATACTACAAGCTCGGCGTTTTTTAATTTTGGCTGATACTTCCAGAGTGTTCATCGAAATGTTATGGCAACAAGGCTTTGGTGTAAGCAATAAAAAACTGTTATCTCGGGCACCACTTATAGATGATAATAGTTTAGGAAAATGGAAATGGTCTGAACGATTCGCAGATGGTTTAGGAAAGAACTTAGATCCTTGGCCTTTAGATGGTGTTTCGGCTTCAGGAGCATATACTGAAGCAAAGGGGAATGCCGCTGGATGGGTAGAAGCAGAAAGAAGCGCGGCATACGCAGCCGAGATTACGGCGAGTATTTCGGCGGCATGTGCCGAGCTCGAGAGGTTTGCGCGAGTCGATATTCGAGTGGCGGATAAAGCGGTTTTTCGACGGGCATTGGAGGCGAACATTCTTTTTGCGAACGAGGTCGCAAAGTCGGCAGCGCCGGCAGACTCGGTTCTCACCTTTGCTGCGGCGTGGCGGGGTACTCGCGGTTACCACGAGGCGTTCATGTCCGGGATTGTTGCTGACTCGCTGGGAGAGTTGCGAAGTCGGTGGACATTCAAAGCATACAGATTGGCTATGCTGGCCGGAACTAGCTGGAATCAAGGTCTTGAAATTTCCCAATCGCGGGGCATCCCTTTTGGATACGTTCCCAGTTGCACTGGGCGGCTGGAGATTCTACTTCTTAGTCCATGGGACGTTCGACAGGACCTGACTACGGTGATTCCGGGACCTCGAGCGGAGGGCTGACATCTCGACCGAGGGACGAACAGAACAAAGCCAACGCTTTCTGGAGTGGTTTGAGAAGCAACTTTCTTTTCCTCTCGATGACTTTCAGAAGCAAGCCATCGAGCATTTGTGCCAATCTCGCTCGGTTCTGGTAGCCGCGCCGACAGGCTCGGGGAAAACCATCGTCGCGAAGTTCGCAATTCAACTGGCCCTTTCGCGAGGGTCCAAGGCTGTTTACACATCACCGCTCAAAGCTCTTTCGAATGAAAAGTTCAGGGAGCTTTGCGAGGAGCTGGGTCCAGAGCACGTGGGATTGCTCACAGGAGACGTGAGCATTCGACCAAGGGCCGAGGTGCTAGTGATGACCACCGAAGTCCTGAGAAACATGCTGTATCAGAACGACCCGGAGATCGACCTTATATCGCACGTCGTTCTTGACGAAATCCACTACTTGCAAGATCCTGCAAGGGGATCGACATGGGAAGAAGTGATTCTCATGCTGCCTCGGCACGTACGTATCGTGTGCTTGTCGGCCACCATTTCCAACACGGGTGAGTTTTTGGGATGGCTTCGGGCCGTTCGGGGAGATGTTCAGTGTGTATCGAGGTACGACCGGCCGGTTCCGCTAGAGGTGCTTTACTGTTACGAAGACTCTAGAACTGGGAAGGCTCGGCTTCGGCGACTTTGGGCAAGGGGTTCGAAGACCAGACCTAATCCTTCGTTAGCCAAGGCCTTGTCGGCTAGGCACGGTCGGAGGGATCGTTACGCCCTCGTTCCGCACCGACTCGATGTATTGGACGCCTTATACGAAGCGGGTTTGATGCCAACCATTTATTTCATATTTTCAAGGCAAGGGTGTGAGCGGGCTGTGCAAATGGTGGCATCGGAGGGCATTTCCTTGTTGGGGGAAAGCGAAAGAAGAGAAGTAGAGAAAGTGGCTCTGGAAAGAACAGCTGCGTTCAGCGATGCCGAGCTTTCCGTACTTGATTTCGGGAGATTTCTTGATGGATTGCTTCGTGGCGTAGCAGCACATCATGGGGGCATGCTTCATCAGTTCAAGGAAATCGTAGAGATGCTTTTTTCGAGGGGCCTGTTGCGGGTGGTTTTTGCAACAGAGACGCTGTCATTGGGAATCGATATGCCTGCTCGCTCGGTGGTTTTGGAGAGCTTTTATAAATTCGACGGCATTTCTCACAAGTTGCTCACGCCTAGCGAGTTTACTCAACTGTCGGGAAGAGCGGGCAGGCGAGGCAAGGACGAGATTGGTTATGCCGTCGTAGTCCACTCTCCTTGGCTCCCCCTAGAGCATGTCGCATCCACAGCCCGTTCGACCAAGTTCAAACTCGTGTCGAGCTTTAAGCCTGGTTACAACATGGTCGCGAACATGATCTTTAAGTACCCGACCAAGGCTGAAGCTGAAAAGATCCTAGGAAGTTCATATGCGGCTTACCAATCCAGACCCGGCGGCCGAAGAGGCGGCCACTTTTTTCCCTCGGCCAGCGAGCTTGTAGCAGAGTTTCGTCGCTACCGTGAAGTTTTGGCTCGCCTTGGGTACTTGCGGGGCGAGTGGCAGCTTGCGGAAAAAGGTGAAATATTGGCGGGAATATATACGGAACGAGATATCGCATTCGTCGAATGGTTGGCTAGGTCGGAGGCGGATCACCATGACATTCCTGTGCTCTCGGCTATTATCTCGGGGTTCGTAAGCGATGAAGTTGGACCAGATGAGAGGGTCGACTACAGGTATTTCCGAAACCGAAAATTACGGGAGGAAGCTTCAAAGGTAGAAGAAGTGGTGTCGGATGTAACCAAGGTAGAACAAGAAATATTTTTCGCGCAGAAAACGCCTCTCCCTGACTTCGCCTATGCTTTGGCTGCAATGCGCTGGGCAAAATCCAATGATCCGACCGCGTTGCTTGAAACATCCAAAGGCCCAGGTGACGTCGTGCGGCACCTTCGGCGCATCATCGACTTAGCTCGGCAAGCGCACGAGGCGACCCGGAAGCGAGAGTTCGAGCTTTTAGCGATTGCGCTTGATGTGGGAATTGTTTCCTCTGCCGTTCCGGGTGAGTAGACTTTGCGACGACCTTTGCAACAATGTGAGAAAGGTCGGCTAAGAGGGTGGAGACTTCGACTAGCCAAGAGGAATTCACTTCCGAGGAACGGGCTATCCTGTCCCGGTATTTTACGAACATCGATGGACCCGTTTTTGCCCTCGTAAACCTTCCCGAGGTGGTAAAAGGAGCTCTGTTCGCTCGATATTCCCGCTCGGAGAAAAGCCTGAAAAGGCTATTCCTCGATGAGTTCATCAACGATAGAGGTAGCGGAGAGCGTGCACTT
Organism: Acidimicrobiia bacterium; assembly: GCA_040289475.1. Lineage (NCBI taxonomy): Bacteria > Bacillati > Actinomycetota > Acidimicrobiia > Acidimicrobiia bacterium. The sequence continues at coordinate 133,526 of PSLF01000002.1, forward strand.
CGCGAGTATCTGGAAGGGGGGGATTCAGGTCGAGGGGCCGGTTACAACCAAGTAGGCGATGCAAGAGCACGTGACCTGTATGACAGGATCTTTACCGAGTATGGGGACGACTCGGTCGCTCAACTAGGCGGTGCTCATCTGGGCTGTGAAAACGTGTCCAATATTGCCACCAAAATTTTAGAGCGGGGGCGACTCATGGCTTACCTAGAGCAGTCTACCCGCTACATCCGGTACGACACCCGCCACCGCGGAAAGTTCCGGTACAAGTGCCCCCCAGAGCTTGATCTGCCGGAGATGAAAGATGCGCGGGGGATCTTTGAAGAGGTTTGCAAGGGGCTGTTCGAGCTGTACGCAGAGCTATACACGAAATTGTACGAACATTTCGAGCATAAGTACCCCAAAAGAGCCGATGAGCCAGAGGGCGCCTATCGATCAGCCGTGAGGGCGAAGGTGTGCGACTCGCTCAGAGGACTGCTTCCTGCTGCCACACTCGCCAATGTTGGCGTCTTTGGAAGTGGACAAGCCTATGAGCGGCTTCTTCTACGACTGCTTTCCTCGCCGGTGAGCGAGGCAAGGATTTTGGGGAAGGAGATTCTTCACGAGCTAGAGAAGGTGATCCCTTCTTTCGTAAAGAGAGTCGAGATGGAAGGAAGGGGGGTCGACTGGCGGAGATATTTATCGGAGACTCGCGATAGAGTCGCGGGCGCGGCCGCATTGCTCATCTCTTCCCACGGATTGAACGGTTCCAAGCAGGGGCAGGATGCCGTAGACAGAACACTCTTATTGAGTTCTCAACGACCTACTGTCAATCTGGTGGACTTCGACCCTGAAGGTGAGCGAAAGATCGCAGCTGCAATTCTCTTTGACCACACCCCAGTATCCATGCATGAAGCTTTCCGAATTGCTCAGGGACTTGGCGCGGATGCCCTTGCGTTGCTCATAGCAGAGTATGTTGGCTCCCGGCGAAACCGTCGCCACCTCCCTGGACGGGCCTTTGAATCTACGTATTACACTTTCGAAGTCGTATCTGACTATGGCGCTTTTAGAGATCTACAAAGACACCGCATTCTTACCATTGAGTGGCAGCCACTCTCTTCCAACCTCGGATTTTCAATGCCTGATGTCATAGCCGAAATAGGAGAGGAGAACCGCTGGAAAAGTGCGATGGAGTCGGCAGCAGACGCGTACTCTTTCATCGAGTCAGCGTCTAGAGTGGCTGCCTCTTATGTACTTCCCATGGCGTTTCGGTTGCGCTACCGTATGCAGCTCAATGCTAGAGAGGCGATTCACCTCATAGAGCTCAGAACATCTTCACAGGCCCATCCGGAGTACCGGGCGGTCTGCAGCGATATGGCCGAGCTTATTGGTAGGAGAGCGGGGCACTGGAACGTTTATCGAGCAATGCAGTTCAAAGGCGGTGATTTTGAAGATCTTGAGCGCAGGGAAGCAGAGATGCGGGCAGCAACGCGAAGGAAAGCGGTCGGGGGATGAGGCGCGCTTGTTTTGGAATCCTATTGACTGGTCGCGTGTTTTGTCAGCGGCAGGAGAGGACACACCAGCTCGGCGAAGCTGGTAGACGTCCTCTTTGGTTCCAAGAATGTTTGTCAATCATTGGGACTACTGGAGCTGAAGTCGCCTTGGAGGAGGAAGTTTAGTGGCGCGTTCAAGGAAGTCCGCAGCATCCAATTTTGATGATGATCTCGGGGACGCACGTGAGGACGTTGATCCCGAAGGCGGCGAGCCCGGCGACCTGGAAATAGAAGAAGACCTTTCAGAAGAGGATTTAGAAAACCTTGAGTTTGACGATGATATCGAACTTGACGAGGAGGTTATTGACGAGGACATAGAGGCTGATATCGAGAGCCTTGATGTCAAAGAAGATCTTGAAGAAGAGGTTGAAGAGGAAGAGGAAGAAGAAGAGGTTGAAGAGGACGAGGATAGAGAGCCTACCCTTGACGAGATTCTCAAAGAACGAAGCGGATTAGTTGAAATCGAGGGCGAAGAAGGGGACGAAGAAGAGGGCGAAGAAGACGACGAAGAGGAAAACGACTCTCTCACACGGCGAGTACTGCTAGGCGAGAAAGCTGAAATTGCAGAGGACGAGTTCGTATGCAAGTCATGTTTTTTGGTAAAGCATCGGACACAGCTGGCCGACTCTCGACGCCAGTTGTGCAGAGACTGTATCTGAGACTGGATCTCATCTGAGGAACATACTCAAAGACGCGCTCGGGTCGGTAGGAATACAGTCTTCTTCCCTGAGCTACGGATCGCTCAGGTTCAGGTTTCTGGATTCACTATTTGCCAAATTAGTCGTAAGCGCTGTCGCCGGAGCAGCTGTGGGCTTCGCTCTAGTGTGGGGAGGGCGGTGGTGGCTGGGAAGCGTTATAGGAATCGGGGCACTTTACACCTCGGTTAGAGGAGCATCTCGTCTTCGAGCCATTTCAGTCGGCCTGGTGTCCGGGGCCGCAGTGTTCGGAATCTCGAGCGAGTGGTCTAGGCTGTTCGGTGCGCACGCCTATTTGTCTCTCGTGGCCGCTCTATCGCTTTTCTGGGTGGCGTGCGTCGTCGTAGCCTCTTTTGCCCGAAGCGAAGTGCAGTCGCTTCTTTTGGGACCGTCTGCGATTGTCCTAGCCGAGCTGTTTCGAACGAGGTTTCCCCTCGGGGGATACGGCCTTGCCACGGTGTCTAATACCCAAATAGACGGCCCCTTGTCAAGAGCAGCAGTGGTGGTAGGGTCTGCCGGTGTCTCGGGGCTTGCAGCTGCTCTAGGGATAGCAGTTGTCACTTTATTGACTAAAGCGCTAAGCAGTGGATTTTCGAGGATAAAAGGACGAAGCAAGGGGTTTGTCTCCTCTGTAGTGGTTTCACTGGGATGTGTGATCATCGCTTTAGGACCATTGTTTTTTCCCGAAAGCAAAGTAGGAAGCCGCGGCTCGGTCGACGAATTGAACGACAACAGTTCGAGCAGGAAGTTGCGCGTTGCAGTTGTTCAGGTTTATGACGAGAATCGACCGCTCAGCGACGACGAGGAAGCTCGGGGTGCATTACTGACGTGGTTGAAGACCGAGACCGAGAAGTCAGCTGTAGCCCGTCCCGAGCTTGTTGTATGGCCCGAAGCATCCCTTGGATCCCATTTACTAGAAGGGGAATCGATGGCTGCAAGGGCCGTGAGAGAAGCGACCTCCAAAACGGGTGCTAGCCTCATCGCAAACGGTCAACCCCTCGGTGGAAGTCTCGATCGCTTCGTAAACAGAAACTACTTTTTTTCGTACACGGGACGCCTCGAGATGGTGTCAGACAAAGAAAAACTTGTTCCGTTTGGTGAGTATGTTCCATGGAGGTCTGCGTTACAACCTCGCATACGCTCACTTGAGCGGATACCGATAGATGGTGAACCGGGCCAGTGGAGACTATTTCGTCTAGGCGAGATAGGAATCGGTTCGGTTATCTGCTTTGAGTCGACTTTCTCTTACTACATACGAGAACGAGTTCGCGCCGGGTCGGAGATAATCGTAGTAGAGACCAATAACCGGTCATTCGAGACATCGAGCTTGTCTCGGCAACACGTTTCGGCTAGCCGTATGCGGGCAATTGAAACCAGGCGATTCGTCGTGCACGCAGCACTGTCTGGGATCTCGGCGGTGATAAGACCCGACGGATCTATTCTGGAAAGTGCCGGACTCTTCGAGCGGAAAGTCCTGTTAGCAGACGTGGAGCCTTCAGGAGCATTGACACCGTATGTGCGATTCGGCGACTGGGCGCCTGGGGGTCTAGCGGCAGCCAGCATGATCCTCGGACTGGGCGCTCGGAAGCGGCTTCGTCCCGAGGCGAAGCTGTGATCGACCGCCGATTGGATACGCCAGGAGCAACATCTGCTGGCGGAAGCGAACCCGTAGGAGGCAGAGCGGCGATTGAGTTCACTGAGAGGTCGGGCCTAAGAGAGAGGAACACTTGGAAGCGGCTTTTGGGACCGATTTTTACCTCGGCTGCTTCTGCAGTTGTACACCTCGTTTTCTTTTTTGTTTACTTTGACGGAGCACTTAGATCGGGCGGAGACACACCTGTATACGAAGAGTTGTCCCGAGGCTTCTGGACTAGCCACGGCATGACGCTAGGGGGAACGCCCTCGGCAACATACCCCCCTGTTTATCCGGCCTTTTTAGCGGCGTTGGCTCCCGGGAGCCGCCCAGGGGCGCTGCTGGCTACAGCTCAGTTGCTCGTTTCGGCCAGCATAGCCGGCGCCGTGTATTCGATCGCCAGGTATTGGTTCGGCGGTCAAGCGCCGCTCTTTGCCGGGATTCTCTCAGTCGTAGCGCCGCAACTACCGTTCTGGGCTGGATTTGTACTAAGTGACACTTTAGGTATCGCTCTCGGGATATGGGGAGTCTGGGGAGTAGTGGCAGCCCTAGCGTGCGCAGCGACAGAGCGAAAGCGCAATTGGAAGACTGTTTTGTTGGCTGCTGTAGGGGGGATCTTAGTTGCCTTGGCAATCCTTACCCGTCCCCTCAACGCTCCCGCACTTCTGTTCACATCAGGGGGATTGTTTTGGACAGTTCGCAACGGGAGATATTGGCCAAAGTGGGATGCCTGGGACTCTGTCAATAGGGCTAAGCTCAGCATTGTGCGGCTGGGATTGGTCTTCTTTATCGCTATGTCGCTTCCGATAGCTGTTTGGACAACGAGAAATGCCATCGAAATGAAGGCCTTCATCCCGCTCTCGACCAGAGCAGGCTGGCAGCTCTGGCAAGGGGTTTTGTGGGATTTGCATGGTCGAGGCACTGTAGGAAAGGACGTATACTACCCAGACGAAGCCGGAGGAATGGGAGAAGTCGAGGCAGACAGGTATCTCATTCGACGATCGTTGTCAGAGATCCAAAGAAATCCGGCTAGATTCGCACGAAAGTTTTCCACAAAGGTAGCCTTTCTCTGGCTTCCCACTGCGCCGGGGCTGGGGCTAGGAATGCTCCTATCGGGGATGTACTTTTGGGTAGTAGCGGGGTTGACGGCTGTAGCGGTGTTTGCAACCCCTACTCACCGGGGTGTCGTGGCGTTTGGGTTAGGAGCCTTGGGTGTTACCGTGGCGGTAGGAGTTACTATTCTCGATCCCGACTATCGGTATAGACTTCCCCTTTTGGTGCTGCTACTAGCGCCGGCCGGTTGTGGTTTGGAAGTTCTGTGGGACAGGATGAGAAGACTATACTCGCTAGGCGCTGCGCGAGGAGTCCAACATGACAGAAACGCCTCCTAAGTCGAATTCTAGCCAAGACGATCGCATCGCCGGGAAATCTTCTGAATTTGCGGCAAGCGCTCAGGACGAGGGCAATGCTTCCGAGTCGAAAGTTAGGCTTTCACATTCATTAGCAGAAATTGCTCTCTATTTGCCGATCGGGTTGGCTTCGCTGGCCAGAGAGGCTGCAGAGCGACTGCTGGCAGAGGGAACAGTGCGGGGGGAGACCGAGGTACGCAGAGCTCGAAACGCGTTGGAGAACGAAATTGAAATAGCACGCTCTGTTGGAAGAGCCCGTGTTCGCCGCATACTTGAAGACTCGACCTCAAGGTTCGACCATCCGCCATTGAGTATTTTGGCGGAGACAGCACGTGCTGTGGCAGAGAAGGGTCGCCAGGTACTGCAGGAAGCCCAAGGGAAGGCGGAAGGTTCCGCGTTTTTAGGAATTATGCGAATTTCAGGGGGTACTGAAAAGGCGAGTCAAGGTGGGGGTCAGAGGGATCAACTTCGCGGAAAAGGGCTGGCCAGTTTGAAAACTGCTCAGCGAGCAGCGGCCTCCAAGGTGCTGAAGGCGAGGTTCAACGGCGTTGGGAACACCACTAATAGTGACAATGCAACTTCGGGTAGCACAGATGGTGAGGTTCTAAGAGTCACCTTCGCAGATGACTTCAACGAAGAAGAGGTTTCGCAGCCCTTGTCGACAGAAGTGGCGAGCGGCGACAGCGAATCTTTGTTTAACAGTACCGATTCTTCGACTAAACTCCCACCTCGACCCTCTTCTCTTACGGACTACGACTCTCTTTCGGCACAACAAATCGTTGCCAGGCTGGGAGGGCTCTCCGAGGAGGAGCTGAATGCCGTTTTAGAGTATGAGAAGTCCACAAAGTCTCGAGCAGCCGTAATTGAGCGTGTTTGCCAGGAGCTAGCTTCTAGAGGCTCAGGTGATTCGGGAAACTCAGCATAAAAAAGCATGAGAGTCTCCATACGCCTCGCGTCGAAGAGGGACCTCGACGCAATCAAAGATCTTTATCGTGTCGCAGTATCCGAGCAAGAGTGTTTGAAGCCCGGATGGGCCGTTCAGGCGGATTGGGGATCGCAAGCCTTCAAAGTAATCGAGGCCACGGTACTTCAGGGGGTTCTGGAAGGTTTTCCTGTTACGACATTTGTCTGCGACATCGATTCCGTAATAGTCGGATACGCTATCGCTAGTCTCGAGCCATTCCCTGGCGGGGTTTTGGACGGAAAATCCATGCGCCTCAGGCTGAGGCACCTCTTTGTCGACGAGGAAGCCCGCGGCGTAGGTGTGGGAGAAGTCCTGCTGGCAGCCGCGGCTAAGTGGGGGCGAGCTAGAGGGGCTGGGGTGTGTGAGGTTGAGGTGCTTCCCGGTCACCGTGCTGCGAAGAACTTCTGCGAAGCCCATGCCCTCAAAGCGCGAGCTATAACAATGAGTGGATTGATAGAAGAGGTTCTTGGGTGCATAGAACTCGACTCGGACGAAGCTTCTATGATCGACGCATGTGTGAGAACAGCTCTAGAGCGACCTGCACACGAAATCGTCGACCAAAGAAGTATTGCGGCAGGATGCGTAGTTGTGCAGGAGGGACGAGTACTTGTCGCCCGACGAAGCGAACGACCCTTTGAAGGATATTGGAGCATCCCGGGGGGGATCCCGGAGCCGGGCGAAACTCTCTTAGAGTGTGCACGTCGGGAGCTCGAAGAAGAAACCGGGATTCATGCTGAGATCATAGGAATCGCAGGCGTCGCTGAGCGATTCTGGGGGAGGAGTAACGATGGGCAGAAGCATTTCACTATAGTAAACTTTTTGGCTTTACCGGCAATGCTTTCAAGCGCGACTAGCCTGAAAACCAATTTGGATGCGGATACGGACGCAGCCTGGGTCTTGCCGGAATCGATACCGGAGCCATCTGTACCAGGAGTGGCCGAATTCTTAAGATTGATCAAACCGGCTGTTGAGGCGTCAATGAAACGCGAGCCGTTACCACCAGCAGTCTATTCTCCGCCGGCGGGCGGGGATTTTTAGGGGCGATCGCGAGCTTTCTGTCAGTAGAAACGAGACAAACGCAGAGAATTGCAAGGCGGTTACCGGTTTCGTACAGCACTCACGCTGGCGGAGTGCCGTTATATCCTGCCGATATAAAGCCGTCGCTCCATCCTTTGTACGAGAAATATTGAGGCCGCTCTACAACTATAGACTTGCTCGGATCCTGACTTATTATAAACACGGAAAACTCGCGGTTGTCGAATAGATCCAAAACCCTGATTGTAGACCGGTTATTTGCGGGAACGGTCACCACCTTTAGCATCGGATAATTCGATGGGAAAAGAAACAGAACATTTACAGCAACTGGCGTCGAATTGGGGTTTGCGATAGTGATGTATGGATGCGACGCTGAAGATAATGCATATCCTTCTGCAAACAGCGCCCATGGCGAGGGCGATATGCCTACGCCGACATCACCGCCATCCCACCCGCCTGGCCCAGAATAGTCATAGTACATTGGCCGGGCAGACATTATAGGTTGACTAGATGTGACCACGGTGCCGTGAGCAACGTTGGGACCGATCAGGTCATTGACTCTATAAGTGCGTCTGGAGGTAGCTGGTAGTGTGTCAGCTATAGTAATAGGAGTGCCGCTCTCCGGTAAGAAGTTAAGGGTTACCGAGACCGGACTTGTTTGAGGATTGCCTAAAGTGAGGTATTCTGTAAAACCGGGTCCTGTATATCCCTCTGCAAAATAAGCCTGAGTTTTCAACGCAATTTGGCCTGAATTTACCGACCCCCCTTTCATACCAGAGTAGTCGAAGTAAACCGGCTGCTCGACATGGATGAGTCCTCCGTTTGCATGTACATGAGTCGAAAACTCAGTTGATCCAACTACGTCTTTGGCAGAAAAGGTTGCTCTGGATCGAGCTCCAACAGGAAACTGTCTAGTGGTAGTAGAACCTCCGGGAAGCAAGTATTTAAAGTCAACTGTAATAGGCCACCAGTTAGGGTTGAACACCGTAAAAAACGTGTCAAACCCAGGCCCGGTATATCCCTCGGCAAAATAATAGTCACGAGCCAAGTTAGCCGCCCCAACGCCATCGTGGCCGCCTTGCTTAGAAAAATAATCGAAGTACATAGGACGTTCAGAAAAAAGATTAGCGCTGTTGGATAAAACATATGTGGAGTGTTGGACACCTGATCCCAAGAACGAAGTTACGTTTATCGTTCCCCTCGCGTTAGGAGGTACCGTAATCGGCCCCTGGTCAACCACGCCTCCGTCACTTTTTGCATAGCGAAGCATGACCTGAGCAGGAGAACTACCGGTATTGAGCAGGGTTATCCACTCGTCGAAAGGTGCAGCTGCGCTTCCAGTGAAGCCTTCTGCAAAGTACTGGCGAACGTGGAAAGGACGCCCGAACGGAGGTGTCCAGGACCAAGTAGCGGTTGTCTCCTCTGGAAGGCCGAGCGTGTAACCGCCAGCTACTATTACTTCCCGGCGGGAAGAGTCGTACACGACGAAATGTTCGTTGCGGGCACCGGCCCCCTTTCTGTCTTTATCGGTTTGAGAGCCGGGAACAACAACCTGGAGCCAGTCATCGCCCATGAACGCCCAAAGATCGCCGTAAGTACCGTTAATCGTCTCCAGGACACCGTTGTTGTCAGCGTCTATGGCCGAAACAGACTGACCGCCAAACAACACCGCAGGTGTGTCGTTGAACGAATCCGCCATCGCACCACCAAGTCGGGGGGGAGGACTGTGCCGCGTAGGAACTCGATGCCAGTTCGACCCGTCCCACGACCAGGTGTCCGACAGGACTGATTCTTGATCTTTTAGAGGTTTCTCCTCAAAGGATTCGCTGTGGTCAGTAAAGAAAAAGTTGGGTAGTGCGCCTCCGAAGGCGATGATCTGGGATCTTCCTACATCGGCGGCTCCAGCTGGTGCTAGCCTCGGAGGTAGAGGAGTCACCGGGTTCCGCTTAGACCACTCGCCGTTTTTATACACCCATGTCTCCGTAGACCCTCCGAGTTCAAAGTTGGTGGTGTCAATCGTCAAGCCTCCGAAAAGAACTATTTCTTGCCGTACGGGATCCCAGACCATCTTCCCCAGCATCAGTCCTGCCTTGGTACCGAAGTCGGGTGCGAATGGCGACTGTGCGGCGGTACCCCCGAGGCTCGGAGGGTTGGCCGATGAGGGCATTGTCCAGTTAGTACCATCCCACTCCCACGTATCGTAGAGCGGTCCGACCGCTTGCTGAAACCCACCGAACATCACGATCCTTTGGTTTATGGGATCGTAGGCCATCTGCGCGCGGGATCGTTTTGGTGGCTTTGTAGGAGGATTTAGCTTTGTCCAATTAGTGCCGTCCCAAACCCACGTTTCGTCGAGCTCGGCGAAGATGAACGTCGTTCCTCCGAAGGTGACAATTTGGCCTCTTGCAGCGTCGAAGGCAGCTGCTGAGTTCGAGTGGTCTATGGGATAGTCTCCGGCAAAACTTGGCGCACGCACTCGCTGCCAGCAATCGCACAGAATGGAGTCGCCGGCTTTAGCAGGGCTCCCTACTAGCAAAACAACGATGACGACGGCAACCGATGCCGCGGGAAGAGCGAGACGATTCGAACGAGATTCCCAGATTTCGGACGCGTCTGCGATCAGCCTGTTACCAAACCACGATCGGGCCAGACCTAATTCCGGCCTTCTTAGAGGTCTCGGCATTATTTTCCTCCAACCGATTAAGCAGTCCAAACATCATATACTGCTATATCAGAGTCCTCAGAGGCCCGCCCAGCAGTCTGGGCTACTCTTACCGGGCAGCGCGAGGCAAAAGGAAGTATAACCACAGGAGAGGACAATGGCAGTGGCTTCGCATACCCAGACCTCCGATACGGATCAACTTTTCCAGAGACTGTGCCGATCCCAGGAGCGGGATCTGAGGGAGCTGTTCAAGGCCGCAACAAAGCCCAACATCGAACTTCTAAATGGCTACGCCTTCAAGGGATTCAACGTCACCTCGGTCGCTAAGGTGCTGGGGTTCCAAAAGTTTGTCAAGTGCTTCTTCACTACTGAAGCCGGGGGACAGCTAGAGGGGTGCAACCTGTGGGTCAGCCCATTTAGTCCAGAAGGAGAGTGGATTTTACAGAAGAGAAAGCCTCATGGCTTCTATGTCGTAAAGACCGAGTGGGATCCAGTTTGGGGACCTTCTCAGAAGAACGCGCTCCGCATCGATTATGCTGCTTCAGTTCGGAATCATCGTCTGAATCCCGAGCGCGCTATCATCGATTATCTAGTCCAACCCGATCCGGAAAACCCTGATTGCTTTCTAGGAAAGGCGTTTTTGGGAAGCGATCGTTTGAAAGTTTTCTTTAGTTACTTCGTTCTTGCCAGATTGGACGACTCCGATCAGATTTTTGAGGAGAAGTTGTCATCGATTCCAATTGTGCGACGACGCTAAAGCTATACGAGGTGTCTGAGAGCTGATGTGGATCGTTGCGCTAGGCTTGCCGGCATTTTTCGAATATGGCCTGGGGACATTAGATCAAGGTGTGCATCTCGAAGCCCGATGTGGCCACATGCAACCACAAGGATACGGTGGCTGCTCTCCCGCCTCTTAACCGAACACTCATCCTGAATGACGGACAGCACCATTAGTGTGATCGCGGGAAAACAATATGTGCGCGTTGCAGTTTTCGTAAGTTTTAAGTGGCATTAGACGGATAGGCTTCAGCGATGATATCAAAGAAAATCTTGATTTTTTTCTCGGTGATCTCACCGAAAACCAAATTCCGTGTGGGGAAAAACCTGTATATGAAGCACGCGGCGAGTATCAAGAATTACTGAATAATAAGGCAACACTCGATTAGCGTGGCGATTGCCAAGCTAATCGAGCTTTTAGACTGCGGTGGATTGGCAAAGTGGTGACAGCATCACGCCAGTTATGAGCACAGCGGAAGAAGTAGCAGCCAGATCTACGTGGCGTTTGCTTTGTCCTCACTTCGCTGGCAGCGAGCGCTTGAGTAAAGCTATGAATGCGCTTCGACGGTGGCCGCACGGATTGGTAGGTGGGGCTGTGGCTGCAGTTACGCTTGCTCTGTATTCGGTGTTTCCGCCTAGCATCCGCGCAGTTGTCATTGACGAATGGGCCTATCTCAAAGCTGCTAAGCAGCTTGCCTCTTTAGGTGCCTATCGGCCGGATCCCACCGCTATCGCCCCAGACCTTGTACCTGTGGCCATAAGCGCGGCTCTGGGAAAGATAGCAGGACACGAGTTGTTGTGGCTCAGAGCTGCAAGCGCAGTGTCTTTTGTGGCAATGGGTGTCATTGCATACTTTTTAGCTGTCGAAGTAGGGACACCCAAGCGGTTTGCCATTGTTTGTGGAATTGTTTCTGCTGCTAATCCTATAGCGATGCCGCTTGCGGTTACGGGAATGAGCGACCTTCCTGCGGCAGCTTTTCTTTGGGCGGCAATTATTTTCGGCATCCGATATTTACGAAAACTCTCATTGAGCGCGGCTTTGTGGTGCAGCGTAGCGTCTCTCGCAGCAGCCTCCATTCGTCCTATTGGGATTGTCCCCTTAGCTGTCCTGGTCGGGTACTCGATTCTGGCCATCGGTAGGAACAAGAGAAATTGGACAGGCGCGGTTGTGGGTGCCGTAGCTGTCGGAATTTTCCTAGTTGGTGTATCGCAATATGCCGAGGACACAGTTTCAACGGTCCATTACTTATATGAGGCGTCGCTTGCGCCGGCAAGAGTCTGGGCAAAAATGATTGTTTTGTACCCAACCCAAGTGGGTCTTTATTTATCTCTTGTGGCAGCTCCACTATCGGCTGGTGTATTGGTTGGAAATTTTCGAAAAATGCGAATTGTGATTGGGGCTGTTGTCGGGGGAGCGATTGGTGGGTTTGCGGCAACAGTTACCTCTCCAGGCACTTTGAGGTTTCCCTACATGTCATGGGGATCTGTAATTGCGGCAAACGGAGTTGGAGGAGGAGACAGACCTTTTCTGCCGGGAGGATTATTGGTTGCAATCTCGTCTGTTGTGGGGGCATCTGCTGGGGTGCTCTTGGTAGCGGTTGCAATGCGCACTAGGAAAGCGAAGCGGTCTGAGCGACTTTTCTCATGGCAGGGACTTCGCGCTATATCTTCTCGTGAAGCGGTAACTGCATCTTTATACCTGGCAGTAGTTGTGTTGTGCTTAGCAGTTGTTAATGGAGTGATGGGCTTTGCATTCGAGGATGCCAGGACCGGATACGATCGCTATTTAATACCGCTATTCGGGCCAGCTCTTGCTCTCATTGCGCACCGCTTGAGCTCGTTGAAAAATGAATGGACTGTCTGGGCTGTGGCATGTGTATTGGTGGTGGCGCTGACAACGATAGGGGTGCAGGACTGGGCCGCTCAGAGAAGAACCGCCTGGGCGGAGCTTGAGTCATTGACTCTAAGTGGTGTTCCAGCTACTAAGATTGATGGAGGATTCGAATGGAGCGCTGATCATCAGCCTGCAGAGTACGCCCCAGCCTTCGACCCGAAATCTTATGTTCCATGGTATATACGGGAATTTGCGCCTTATACAGATCGGGAGTATGTGCTGTCGGGATCAGTACTGGATGGCTATCAGGTAGTAAAAACGATCCGATGGAAAAGCTGGTTTAGAGAAGGAAAGTTGTATCTTCAGGTCCGTTTACCATGATTTCTAAGATCTGTCGCCTACAGAACAAAATAGTAATACAAGTTGCATGATTAGTCTTATGAAAGAAGCGTGAGCCAGAATTCGGCGTGTTCAGCATCGATTTCTTGTATAGCAGTCTCTAATTCCACAAGCTTAAATGGCGGAATTTCGATCCCCAAGGTAGTTGTGACTCCCTGCTGGTCGCGAGTGCCAGCGATTTGTTGGGCCTCTGCGGTGAGTCTTGCTAGTACGTCTACTAGCACAGCTAGAAAGGTCTCGAGGTTCTTTCCTGCGGATTCTTCTTCCCATTCGTTGCCGACCCGTGAAAGGGCTACTACTGGGGCGTCCTGTGACTCCGATGGGATCCCAGCTCGAACACATAAAAGCGTCCGACCAGCTCGGGCGAACGGTATGAGTTCGGGCGGTAGGGATTCTTCGACACGAACGTCCGCTATATCTTGCAAGGGGATAAAGTCGAGATCTTCTCCAGCCAGTGGAACCGTGAGAGATACTGGGTCGGACTCCGAGTACATTACGCTGATTGAAGAGGGAAGGCCTCCCGGAACAACGTGTGCTAGTGAGATCAGTTTGTCTCTGTCGCCAACACGGACTTCGGGAGTAGTGCCCTCAAAGACTGCAACGATCTGGGCGACTCGCCGAAGGAGCTCTCCAGCGCGGGACAGCGATTGAGGGCCGTCTGACACTTATACACTCCTCAATATCATCGAAGCTCCTACTCTAGCGGAGCAGGGGACCGCAAATTAATTTTGTTCGCCGTATTGCAATGCCTCAAAAAACTGTGTAAAATTCTTAGTTCGAGACTGACGAATGCTGCACAGGTGTCGAAGGGCAGAGCCGTAATGGCGCCAGGAGAACCAAACAGCTTACTCACAGATTATAAGGTTGGGTGCGACATCATGTCCGTGTACGAGTACGTACGCACGGCCGGTGTAGAGCACGCCCATGCTCTCAAGGGCTGGCTAGCAGCAATTACGGCGGGAGTCATGCCGAGACCGGCCCGGATCTTGGAGGAGACGGAAGCCTGATTAGAGGTCTAGAAGTCAGCCGAGATCCGAGCCGCCGAAAAAGGCGGCTCGATTAGTTTTGGGGCCAATATGGACCAGCTAAAACAGTAAAAGAGGCAGGCCAGTTGTTGAAGGGACGGTTTACGAAGGGCATGGACAAAGCTAAGAAGTTGTTGAGGTGAGTGAGGCAAGAGCGACGAGGAACAATGGCAGTAGCTTGGAAGGAAGAGCGGAAGTTCATAGCGGGAAAGTCTCTCTGTGACGATGGCGCGGGTGGTCTCACGGACTTGTTCTTTTCTGAGGAGATCCCCGATATCATTCAGGCCAAGGCAATCTGCCGCATGTGCGAGAACAGGGAGCCGTGTCTAGAAGGAGCGCTTGCACGCCGGGAGCCTTGGGGCGTCTGGGGCGGGGAATTGTTCATGAACGGCAAGATCGTCCCGAAGAAGCGGCCCCGAGGGCGACCTCCAAAGGACCCTGCAAAGCGAATAAGCGCGTGAAATCGCGAACGAGATATTTTATGGGTTGAATTGTCGGGCCGCAGGAAGATCTCACCTAAACACGAATCCAACCTAGAAGAACGCGGCTCGTAATTGAAAATTGGCTATATGTTCAGATATGAGCGACGCTCCGGCGGGGGATATATTCTGTTTCCGTTTTTCGAGTAGACCGAGATTGCATCGGTGGGGCATGACCAGGCAGCCTCGAGAACTCGAGAGCCGTCACCGAAATCGTTATTCGCAAGAATTGCCTTACCCTCCCCATCGAGGTAGAAAAGGTCGGGCGCGATTCCGCAGCAGTTTCCGGCACCAATGCAAAGATTGCGGTCAATGTCGATTCTTGCGACTGCGCCGGAGTCGTTTTCTCGAACTGTGTGGTGGATGCCTCTGGTAGGTTTCATTTGTTGAAAAGTTAGTGCCCGCATCCATGCGGGGATTCCGATATATGCGATAAGAAAGATATACCCGACAATAGCAATTCTGCGCGGCTAGTTTGGCCGCTTGCGCAAGGGGGTTTAGCTCAGTGGGAGAGCGCCTCCCTTACAAGGAGGAGGCCGTTGGTTCGAACCCAACAACCCCCACCAGCGAGCCAAGAGTTAGGAGGACATCTTGTCAGCACCTCGTACCCTATTCGACAAGGTCTGGGACTCGCACGTCGTTGCCTCTAAGGCTGACGGTCCGGACTTGCTGTACATCGATCTTCACCTTATACACGAGGTCACCTCGCCCCAAGCTTTCGAGGGCTTGCGAATTGCGGGGCGGAAAGTCCGACGTCCAGATCTCACACTGGCTACGGTAGATCACAACGTCCCGACAACTCCCAATCACCTTCCCCTTGAGGATCCAATCTCGAGAAGGCAGGTAGAAGTTTTGAGGCAAAACTGCCAGGAATTTGCGATTGAGTTTTTCGACATTGACAGTCCTTTTCAGGGAATTGTGCATGTGGTTGGACCGGAGCAGGGGCTGACTCAACCCGGGATGACGATAGTATGCGGGGACAGCCACACTTCCACACACGGGGCATTTGGCTGTGTTGCGTTTGGAATAGGTACGTCCGAGGTAGAGCACGTGCTAGCTACACAGTGTTTGTGGCAGTCTCGACCCAAGCAAATGGCTATTGAGTACAAGGGAAAGCTTCCAAGCGGGGTAACGGCTAAAGATCTAATACTCGGTACTATCGCCAGGCTAGGGGTAGACGGAGGAACCGGGTATGCGGTCGAGTACAGAGGCGAGCCAATTCGATCGCTCTCTATGGAAGGACGAATGACGGTATGCAACATGTCGATTGAAATGGGCGCGCGTTGTGGACTCGTTGCTCCAGACGAGGCTACGTTCCAATTCATCAAGGGTAGAAGATTTGCCCCGAAGGGTTCCGAGTTTGAGGCGGCTGTTGAAAGGTGGCGAGGATTACACAGCGACGACGGTGCATCTTTCGACAAGATTGTCGAGATTGAAGTGTCCGAATTTGAACCATACGTCACTTGGGGAACGACCCCCGCGATGGCGGCCCCCGTGTCGGGGAGAATCCCTGATCCGGATGACTTCGACAACGATTCGCAGCGCAACGCCGCAAAGAGAGCTCTTGAATACATGGGGCTTGCTCCGGGTACACGGATAACAGACATTCAGATTGACCGAGTTTTCATTGGATCGTGTACCAATGCTCGTCTCGAAGATCTGCGGGCTGCGGCCAACATTGTGAAGGGACGGAAGGTAGCTCCGGGAGTAAGAGCCATGGTAGTTCCCGGCTCGACTTCCGTGAGACTAGAGGCCGAGAGAGAGGGTATAGATGAAATCTTCAAGTCGGCTGGATTCGAGTGGCGAGAAGCAGGATGCTCAATGTGTCTGGGTATGAACCCAGATATCTTGGCTCCAGCGGAGAGAGCGGCATCCACGTCGAACAGAAACTTCGAAGGCAGGCAAGGGCCGGGAGGCAGGACTCACCTTGTAGGTCCTGAGATGGCTGCTGCGGCCGCCATCGCCGGGCGGTTCGTCGACGTGAGGGAGTTCGTGTAATGAGGCCAATCTCTGTCGTTAAGGGGCGTATGGCGCCTCTATACCGGCCCGATATCGATACCGATCAGATCATTCCAAAGCAATTTTTGAAGCGAATTGAGCGAACTGGGTTTGGACCGTTTCTTTTCTACGATTGGGCGCACCTTGAAAACGGGGAGCCAAACCCAGATTTCGTTCTCAACCGGGAAGAGTATCGAGGGGCGAAGGTGCTACTCGCAGGGGCCAATTTCGGATGCGGTTCGTCGAGAGAGCATGCTGTGTGGGCAATTCAAGATCACGGGTTCGAGGCGATTATCGCTCCGTCGTTTGCGGACATTTTTTTCAACAACTGCTCAAAAGTTGGGTTGGTATGCGTCTGTGTCGAACACGAGATCGTAGAGGAACTCGTGGGTGTTGCTGAGCGAAACCCTTCGTCTGAGGTGATCATAAACGTTGAATCCCAAACCATTTCTTGGAATGAGGGAGGCTCTGAAGTCCGAACGGTTCGTTTTGAGATGGACCATTTTGTGCGGGAGCGCTTGCTAAACGGATGGGACGACATCGCTATGACGGAGAGACTCATGGACCAGATAGCGCGATTTGAGGAGGCGAGGCCCGAGTTTTATCCATCGATAAGGCCTGGAGCCGGAGCATCTCTTACGCTGTCGCTCAAGGGCGTGCGACGCGAACATCCCGAGTGATAAATGCGTTAGGAATTCAGGGTGAAATTTGGAAGGAGGTCTCAAATTCCACTTTTCGGACACAAGCAGGCGCCCACCGCAGAAGCTCGGCTTCGAGTTTTAGAATCGCTTCGGAAAGGACCTGTAACGGGAGAAGTCATAGAAGCATCCTTTGCTGAACAGGATCGTTCTGGCCTAAGATATGATTCCCAGAATTTCCGGATTGAAGACGTCCTCAAAGCCCTTCAACGAGAAGGAAAGATTGAATTCGCAGTGCGGGATGGTACTCGAATTTATTACTTAACCGGAGACGGCCTGTTGGAGATTGTAGGGTCTGAAGAACAAAACACCTCAAGCACCTCAACGAAAGTTGTTCGGATAGTGCTAGAGGAAATTCTCACGGCTACGAAGTCTTGGAGCGGCCGAGATACGCTTCCATGACTGCTCCCGATGTCCTAAGCTCGTTTACTGTCCCCCACGCAACCACCCGTCCTTGATCCAGGACGTAACCACGCTCAGCGATCCTGAGGGCGTGAGTTGCCAATTGCTCCACTATGAGGATCGTCAGACCCTCTCGAGCTAACTGATCGAGACCGTCAAAGAGCATGTCAATCGCCACAGGCGACAGTCCGAGCGATGGCTCATCGAGCATCAAAAACGATGGCCGAGACATGAGGGCTCTGCCGACGGCGAGCATCTGCTGTTCGCCGCCCGAAAGATTACCTGCAAGTTGCCTGCGTCGTTCACCTAACACCGGCCAACGGCCGTAAACCGCTTCCAAATCGGCTTTTATTCCATGTTTATCTTTGCGGGAATATGCGCCCAGAAGCAGATTGGCTTCCACCGTCTGGTCATAGAAGACCTTGCGGCCTTGTGGAATTAGCGTTATGCCTTTGCGGACAATCCTGTCGGCGTCCATGACGTGTAAGGGGAAACCGCGAAAAACGATTTTTCCTTCTCTTACCGGAACGATTCCGGCAATCGCTTTGAGGGTCGTAGATTTACCCGAGCCGTTAGACCCCAGGATACAAACCCGCTCTCTTTCCCAAACTGCCACAGAAACCTTGTCGAGGACTTGGACAGGGCCGAAAAAAACAGAGATTGAGTCGACAACTAGGGCAGGCGGCTCCAGATGCTCTCTCGGCGGGCGTGATCCTGCGAAATGAACACCTTGTCCCGGGGCAGCATATGGTGTGGCCACAGGAGAGAACGGCACAGACGCCCCGACACGATACGCTCCATCCGGCGTTGTCTGCGCCGCAGGATATGGGTTCACTGTCGCATTTTGGTCTTGGCGGCCAGATCCAGTTTGGTTAGTAGGGTCCCAATAGGGGAGATCGGGTCGGGGCGGATACTGAGTGCTCATATCGACTGCGATTTCCCTTATGACGGATTCATGGTAGAAGAAGCCCGACTGTACGCTTCGCCGAGATAAACACGTTGCACATGAGGATCTTCCCTTACCTCATCGAAGGTCCCTCTGGCAATA
Source organism: Acidimicrobiia bacterium (assembly GCA_040289475.1). Classification (NCBI taxonomy): domain Bacteria; kingdom Bacillati; phylum Actinomycetota; class Acidimicrobiia; species Acidimicrobiia bacterium. The sequence continues at coordinate 152,113 of PSLF01000002.1, forward strand.
ACCCGGCCTTCGTCAAGAACTGTTACTTCGTGAGCGAGATCAGAGATGACTGCTTGATGGTGCTCGATTATTAGAAGCGTGGTCCCCGTGGAATTGAGCTTGCTCAAGGCAGTCACCATTAGCTCAATCCAGCGAGGATTGAGCCCTGTCGACGGCTCGTCGACTAGTAAAACCGTAGGGTTGGAAGCTGCAGCCCGTGCAAGCTCGATCATTTTTTGTTGACCGTAAGAGCACACTCCTGCTTTCCGAAAGGTCAAGTATGTTAGACCCCATTCTTCCAGGATCTCCAATGCTCTTCCGTGGATTCTGATTTCGTCTTTAACGCACGAGGGAGTGTGCAAAAGCTGCGCGAGAGTACCTGCAGTCGGCGGGACTGCTGCTGCAATATTCCAAATAACGGGCAACTCTGGGAACAACTGAATGTTCTGAAATGTTCTGGCGAGCCCAGCTTGATACCGCTTGTGCGGGGGCTGGGACGTGACATCTGCTCCATTGAGGATGATGCGCCCAGAATCTGGCTTTGTACGTCCGGCGATAATATCGAGGCAAGTCGTTTTGCCGGATCCGTTGGGTCCCATGATGGCATGGACCGTGCCCTGGAAAATTCTGAGGCTAACGTTGTCAACAGCAACCACGCCACCGTAGCGTTTGTAAATACTGTCGACTATCAAGACGAACCCACCTGGCTGGGCTAACGGCGGATCTACGGCCACTGAGTATGAGGGAGCCGAAACCGTTGGTGCCGGAGTAGCCGTTCTGTCATAACCCCGTAAGATCGGGTCGAAAGAGGCGGGCTGGATCATGGCACTTGAAGCGGCACCGCCAATCGTCTCTGTCGGGTTCCGAGGGTTGGGCTCTGGTCCCTCGAGAAGCGGCATCTTTTTAGGACTACGCGAGAGTACCGTATACGTCTCGTATGGTCGGGGAAGTAGTCTTATCAGCCGGGTCTCGGCCAGAGATCCGGCTATCCCTCTTGGCAAGAACCACACGACACCTAGGAGAATCGCTGCCAGTGCTAGGTTTTCGGCTTGCTCCAGGCGCTCTGCAAGAAGTTGAAGAATAAAAATGAGTCCTGCGCCCACAAAAGGTCCAGAAATTGCCGTCCCCAGGCCACCTATTACAAGAACGAAAAGGAATCTTACCGATATCACTGGATCGTATGTGCTTGGATTTATCAGCTGATCGATGTAGTTGTACAGCGCTCCAGCTAATCCCGCTGTTGTGGCAGCAAAGACGAAAGCTCCGAGTTTGGTTTTGTACACCGAAATTCCGATCGACGCTGCTCCGTCCTCGGAGCCTGCTACGGCCATCGTTGCTCTTCCAAGGTATGACCATGTGAAAGAACGCGTCGCCCAAAGGATCGCCACGGTGAGAAAGAGCGCTAAAAAGTAGAGCTGCTGGTCGGGTTCTATTGGAAGCTGCGAGATTGTTACAGTTGGCGGGTATACGGTGGCTAGATTTGGCGCCACCTGACGCAGCGAGTCAGTGGCCTTGAAGACGATGAGACCAAACGCCATTGTCGCAAGAGCAAGGTAAGCTCCTCTGATTCGTAGCGCAGGAGCACCTACTATCAGACCAGATACGCCTCCCGCAATCACTCCGATCACGAGTCCGACTATGGCAGGAAGATGTACTTGGGTGGTGAGCCAGGCAGCTGCATAACCGCCGACAGCATAGAGTGCCGCGTGACCGAGCGAGACTTGCCCGGCGTGCCCTACCAACACATTCAGCCCGCAGGCGATGATGAGGGCCACAAGTACTAAGGTGAGGCGGCGCAGGTAGTAGGGATCCTTGGAGAACGCAATGCCAACTCCGATCGCTGCTATGAGAGCCGAGATGCTGAGCACAGCGCGACGTCTCGTGGGATTTACGAACCGGGTCTGGAATTCTTCCTCGAAAACGTCGGTCCATGCGGTTCGGGAAGTCGCCTCAGGGCGGCGGAATCGTCTCCACGGACTAATGCCGCCCTGAGTTCGCTGTTGTCCCGGCATCGGTGGCATTTGAGGGTAAGACATTCCGAAGCCTCAGCGCGCCTCTCTGATAGCGGTTCCGAACAATCCTTGTGGTCTAAAGACCAAAACCAAGATAAATAGGAGAAATACAAACGGATCGGGGAACTTGGCTAAGTTTGAATTGAAGATCCCTAAGATTTGAGGAAGAGCAGCCTCGAAAATTCCAAGAAGTATACCGCCTGCCATTGCGCCTCTTGCCGAGTCGATGCCCCCCAATACTGAGGACACGAATCCCTTTACTCCAAGATCAAATCCCATGTTGATGTTGGCAAAAGCAAGGGGAGCCACGAGATATCCACCTATAGCCGCCAGGATCGAGGCGAGAAGAAAAGCCCACCTAACAGTCCGACGAGGGCTTATCCCCATTAGAGATGCAGTGTCTCGATCGACAGCCACAGCCTTCATGGCACGACCGAACTTGGTTTTGTTGTAGAGCAAATCGACCACTAGCATGAGACCGAAAGCAATCGCAATCGTAAATGCTTGTCTCTGAGATACGAGCGATCCTAAACCAGGTATTCCGACGTCGTTGGGGAACGGGCTAGGGTATGGCCGGTCTTCTGCTGGCCACACGTATGGTGCCCCGAACTGAATGATGGTGGCTATGGCGACCGTTGCCAAGATCCAACCGATGGAGCCTTTGTGCTTGAGTGTTGGCCGCACGGCGAGCTCCACAAAAAGACCGAGGAGCATCGCAACGAGCAGTCCTACAAGCCATGCAAACGGTAAGGGCATTGGGCGAAGAGGATTCTGATTGAGGGTGAGCGAGGTAAACACAGCAACCATCAGAATCTGTCCCTGAGCGAAGTTCAATATGTTGGTAGTGCGATAAACGAGCGTAATACCTAAGGCCACGAGCGCATAGACTGCTCCTCGAGAGAGCCCAATAGCTAAAAGCTGAACGACAGTCCTCATCCGCTAGAAAGTCCCTGCCGGTAGTATCCCTTCGCTTTATTTACCGCACCAGATCAGGGGCTGACGTAGGACCCGCATTGCCGCCTCTTCCAAGTGGGTCCACTTGGCGAGCTGCATTTTCAGCGAGCTCTCTTGCGCGTCCTGGGTCGGTAGCCACTGCCTTTAGCGTATTTTTCAAATCGTTGAACTGCTTTTCGCCCAGTCTCGCTCGAAAATCGCTTTCGTATCGGTCGAAACATCCGAGTACTTCGCCAACGAGGGCTTGGATCAGCCGGGTTGGCTCCCTGCCAACTTGCTCCAACCGTGCCTGGGTCATAGCCTCTTCGATATCTCGGCGGCACCACTCGTAAGCCTTCGGGGCTCTGGCGTCCCAGTCGAAGAGAACGTGGCCATCAGTGAATCGAGCGATCCATGTCTCGGTAGGCGGATCGGATGTGGCGATATGACTTGTCTGAGACCAACGCACCTGATAGCCAAGCGCGTCAAAGCGTTGACCGCTTTCCAAAACATCACGAATCGCAGTGCCGTCCGTGGACTGCACCCTGTCTATGGCAAGTCCTAAATAACGGATTCCCTTGTACGCATTTAGCTCCAACACAGGCCAGTCCGGAGCTGACTTGCCGTTGATAACAAAAAAGTTGAAGCCGTAGCGCAGGTAGAACCTGAAAAGCCAGATGATCTCTTGAATATTGAGGGGAAGGTCATTTGGAGCATGAGGTGCCACCATGATCGTGTCATTGGAATCGGGACCCAGCACGTTCCGATACGTATTTATATAAAGGCCTGGAGGGCCACCGATCTTTGGTTTGTATCCAATGCGCTTCATGGACTCGACTGCTCTAGCTGCGTCCGAGCCTATACCCCAGATGATTACGGCGTCTGCCCCAGAGTCTCTAAGCCGGGTTGCCTGAATGGTCATATCTTGGTCGCCAACCGCAAAGGACTGTACCGTTGTCGGCTCTATTTTTCGCTCGGAAAACGCTTGTTGGAGCTCTTTCAAACCTTCAGATCCGTAAAGGTCCGTTGCATGCAGAACCCCGATCCGAGAGACGCCTTGTTGATCGAGAAAGAAGTTGATGAGTGTCTTGCCGTAATCTCGTTTTTGGACGTCGGCAAAGAGAAATGGGGCTTTCTCTGCGCTGAATTCCTCAATAGGAACTGTCTGTGCTGGAAGCATTACGGGCACTCTGTTCCTGTTTATCGTGTCGAGAGCCCTAGGCGAGAGTATTCCTTCCGCGTTGTCGGCTATGATCGCCGTGACCTTGTCTTTTTTTATGAGTTTCTCGACGCAGGTGACTTCCTTTTCCGATCGTCGCTCAGTGTCGCAGGCCACGATATCAATTGTTTTTCCGCCCGCGATTCCTCCCTGCTCTGCCACTTCCTGCGCGAAAAATGCCGTTGCTTTGTCGTAAGCGGCTCCAAAGTACGCCAATGGACCGTTGAAAGCCGCCATGATTCCTATCTTGATGCGGCTAGGATCGTTTGCCTTGGCGCAAGCACTGGCGAGCGCGGCTACTACGAGAAGTAACACGAGGGGGACTGCAGGTCGCTTGCGTGTTATGTTGTTGGTCCCCGAATTACAGCAAACCACTCGGCGCATCAGAGGCCTCTCCTTTTAATTGACACTCGATTGTCTCGGTGGCTGTGCAGAAAAGCTCAGATATGGCGATCACGCTCTATGCATAGTCACCTCGTCTCTTGGCGACTTGGATTTCAAGCCTTCCTTGAGAAGAATAAACTTTGCCATTGAACATGCTGCTGTGCAAAACGCGTGTGTGGGCTCTCGGATCGAGGCCCAGAGGGGTCCTACGAGTTAGCGAAATCGGCTAGCGTGCTTGTTCCAAGCCCTCGTATACAATGCACGACGCACGACGCACGACGCTAACCTGTGAGCATTTCGCTGTTCCGCCAGAGCTGCCAGTTACGGCTGAGCCCCAAGCTCTATTTGCACCTTCTGTGTGATAGAAATAGGGCTGTGGGATGGTGAGAAACGTCGAGCATCGCAGAGGTGCTTCCTGGACACCTCAGCTCGGGGCTTAGAGTTTGCGGTGGTGGAGATGTGCATACGATTGTAAAAGTTAGTGTGCAGGGAGTTACTGGTAGGCAGAGGACTTGGTTCAGACAGGTGAGTGCTCGCTCCCTCGTTGTTTTGTAGACCCTAGAAGGCAATGGGAGGCATAACGTATGAGTGACAATGCAGACAGCGTTATTGCTGAAGCTCTCCAAGTTTCGCAGCAAGGGCCTGGCGCAATTTCGTTCGAACTCAACGACGAGCAGAAGCAGCTACGTGACTGGGTTCACGAATTCGCAGAGAAAGAAGTCCGCCCTGTGGCGCAAGAATGGGACGAGCGCGAAGAGACACCTTGGCCGGTAATCGAGAAGGCAGCGGAAATAGGGCTTTACTCGTACGAATTCGTGGTCCGCGCCTTCGCGGATCCTACGGGACTCACATTGCCGGTAGTGTCTGAGGAATTGTTTTGGGGGTGCGCTGGGATAGGTTTATCTATCTTTGGTACCCAGCTGGCTGTGGCTGGTATCTACGCAAACGGGACCCCCGAACAGATTGTTAAGTGGGTGCCTGCCTGCTACGGTCAGCCAGGAGACGTGAAGCTGGGGGCATGGTGCATGACCGAACCAAACGCTGGCTCCGATGTCGCCTCGCTTCGCACCACCGCCAGAAAAGAGGGCAACGAGTGGATCATAAATGGCCAGAAGATTTTTATAACGAACGGTGGGATAGCCGATGTCCATGTTGTGGTCGCTACAGTCGAGCCAGAGCTAAAGCACAGGGGTCAGGCCACATTTATTGTGGAAAAGGGAACCCCCGGTCTGTCGCAAGGAAAAAAAGAAAAAAAGATGGGAATTCGGGCTAGCCACACGGCCGAGGTGATTTTTGATAACGTTCGGATTCCTGAAGAAAACCTGCTCGGTGGAGAAGACCGGCTCATGAAGCGATTGGAGAAAGCTAGGAAAGGAGAGCGGACTGGCGGATCCGGCATGCTCCAAACCCTCGAGATGAGTCGACCGATCATTGGGGCTCAGGCAATTGGTATTGCCCGTGCAGCTTACGAGTTCGCGCTTGAATATGCCAAGGAGCGAGAGCAGTTCGGGCGAAAGATCATCGAGAATCAGGCAATTGCCTTCAAGCTGGCTGACATGAAAACGGAAATCGATGCGGCTAGATTGCTGGTTTGGAGGGGGGCATGGCTCGGGAGAAACGGTAAGTATGAAAACGCCGAAGGTTCCATGGCCAAGCTAAAAGCGAGCGAGGTAGCAGTCAAGGTAACTGAAGAAGCTATTCAAATTCTTGGCGGGTATGGCTATATACGAGACTTCCCGGTAGAGAAGTGGCATCGCGACGCAAAGATATACACTATTTTCGAAGGCACTAGCGAAATTCAAAGGCTTGTGATCTCACGAGCGATCTCAGGGATGCATATAGAATAAGAATGCTGCGCCGAGTTTTAAAGGGGCTTGTTCTATTTACACTTCTTATTTCCTTAGTCCCTATCTCGGGTGCAGTACTGGCACAGGCCCCTAAGCTCGGCCCGTTCATTAGCTATACCGCACCGTGGGATGCTAGGGGAAACATTGGCTTAGAGCCACTTGCTGTCAACTCCAAGATGCTGGCGCGGGATGGTACCCAAATTGCCATCCTACATGCTGAAGAAAATCGTGAGCCGGTTGAACTAACCCGCGTCGCACCGATTATGGTGGGTGCGACTTTAGCGGCTGAGGACCGAAGGTTTTTTGAGCACTCTGGTATAGATTTAAAATCGTTGGCCCGGGCAATGATAGTTAACGTATCACGGGGCTCAGTTCAGCAAGGTGGCTCTACGATAACCCAGCAGGTAATTAAAAACTCGCTTCTAAATCCGGAGCGCACTGTAGCAAGAAAACTCAAAGAAATATTTTTGGCTCAACAACTAGAGAATCAACTCCCTAAAGAAAAGATATTAGAACGATATCTGAACAGCGTTTACTTCGGAAATGGCGCGTACGGGGTGGCCGCAGCAGCCTCTGCTTACTTCAACAAATCTCCCAAAGACCTGACGATTTCTGAGGCTGCAATGCTTGCTGGTTTGATAAGGTCCCCGCAGGGATACGATCCAATAACGAATCCATCACAGGCAAAGATCCGTCGCCGAGAAGTACTCTTGGAAATGGAGCGTCTCGGATACATATCCTCCGAAGAACGCCAATTTGCGGATGCTCAATCGTTACCGACTCGTCTATATATCAAGCCTCAAATCACTGAAGGTCCCGGTGACTACTTTGCTGAGTGGGTAAAGCAGATATTGTTGCGCGAGCCAATATTGGGGGATACTCCCAGCGAGCGGTATAACGCATTGTTCAAGGGAGGTCTCACCATCGAGACAACGTTGGATATGAGGCTTCAGACCGCTGCGGAAGATGCGATTGCCGCTCACGGGCCAAAGAGCCCGCAGTTTACTGCTGCGCTTGCGTCACTAGAGGTGGGAAGTGGGGCGGTCAGAGCTATTGCAGCAGGGAGAGATTTTCAGGAATACAAGTACAACCTTGCCACTCAGAGCGTGCGAAGCACTGGATCTTCGTTCAAAGTTTTTACTCTTGTAGCCGTGCTCAGTAAACGAATTCCACCGACCGAGACTGTCAACGGAAGCAGTCCTTGCAATCTAAAGATTCCGGGCGGCGGTGTTTGGAAAGCTAAAAACTATGCTGGAGAGGGGGGAGGAGTGATGTCCATTCGGGAAGCGACTGCAAAATCAGTGAACTGCGCCTTTGCTCGGCTGATTTTGGATGTCGGTGTCGATGCCGTAGTAGATGCTGCGAAGAAAATGGGTTTACCGGGTGATATCAAGAGAGTTCCCTCCATTACTCTGGGGACGCAAGAAGAGGCCCCTGTCGACATGGCCGGCGCTTTCGCGACACTCCCAACTGGAGGAGTGCGATACAGGCCGTATTACATTCAGCGGATTCTTGGCCGTGACGGAAGAGTCATATACGAGGCCAATCCTAAAGGGGATCAGACGCTAGATCGATGCGTGGCGCTCACAGCGGTCGATGTTCTGAAGTCTGTGGTTACATCCGGTACTGGACGTAGGGCTGCTATAGGGCGTCAGCCCGTTGCGGGCAAGACGGGGACAGGTGAGCAGTACAGGGACGCGTGGTTCGTTGGATTCACTCCGTATTTATCCACCGGCGTTTGGGTTGGTTCGCCCGACGCGGAGCTCTCTATGTACAACGTAAACGGCTTTGCATCTGTCGCAGGTGGAACCATACCAGCTGGAATTTTTTCTGCGTTTATGTCAATGGCTCATGAAGGCTTGGAGCCTAAGGACTTTGAAGCTCCGAATTGCCGAATTCAAGGAGGCAAGCTCGGGACGGAGGCTAAGGGGGGCACAGAAACTCCCAGCGGAGCTGGGGAGGGCGGAGGATTGAGCACGCCAGTGCCGACGCCACTCAGTCCAAGCCCTTCTGTTTCGACTGCTCCTTCTACGACACCGTCCTCGCCACCGTCCCCGAGCCCGATACCATCTGCAACTGGCCCCGCTCCATCACCTACTTAGGGATGACTGGTGTGGCAGCAGGATCTAACTAAAAAGGTCGCATCGTAGTGGATGAGTCCACCGCGAACCGCCTTCTCGAATTGCAGCGAGTAGACGCGTTGATTGACTCTCTTGGTCTTAGACTCGAAAGGAGCTCCACTCTAGAGGAACTTAGGTGCCTCGAAAAGAGTGTGAAAAAGCTAGAGCAAGATTTCGCAGAGCACATGCGTGAGGTGTCGGAGCTCCAGCGATACGAGTCGAAACTCGACACAGAAATTGGCGTTATAGAACAGAAGGCTGAGGAAATAAAAGCTCAGCTTTTTGGGGGAGAGATTCGGTCCAGTCGGGAACTGACGGCGCTCCAGCGCGAGCTAAAGAATCTCGAGGAGAAGAAAGCATCGCTAGAGGGGAAGCTTTTAGAGACATTGCTTCAGCTGGATGAGTTCAGATCTACTACGCCAGAGCTAGAAAAAGATCTACAGTTGGCTCGTGAGAAACTCCACGGTCTTCGTGATGCCTGGGAGAAGGAGTCATCCAAGATCCAAGAAGAAATAGCCTCGCTTCAACGTCAAAGAGAGCTCATGGCATTGTCAATACCAATAACTGTGATCGAGTCCTACGAAAGACTGAGAGCTCATATGGGGGGCGTCGCTGTCGCTCGCGTCGACGGCATCAAGTGCACAGGGTGTAACGTCGACCTTTCCAAAGCCGCCCTGGAAGAGTTAGCAAAAGCTGAGGAGGAACTCCCTCGCTGCGAGAATTGTGGGCGCATAATTGTGACAGTGTCTCCATGATGACAGATACTGCCAAGAGTAACAAAGCCGAGGCGGTACTTTACTGTGATGGGGGAGCGAGGGGTAATCCCGGTCCAGCAGCTGCTGCATTCGTACTGCGGGAGGGAAGTGGAGAAAATCCGGGAGCTGTGCTGGCAAGTGACGGCGTTTTTCTTGGCATAGCCACCAATAACGAGGCAGAGTATAGAGCGGTGGCCTTAGGACTAAAGTCCGCGTTGAAACAGGGCATTAGACGCCTCGAAATCAGGGTAGATTCAGAGCTGATCGCGCGGCAGCTAACAGGCCAATACCGTGTTAGAAATCCACGGTTGAAGGTCCTTTTCGATGAAACGAGCAATCTTCTCCAAGAGCTCTCCTGGTGGAAAGTAGTTCACGTCAGGAGGGACGCAAATCAGGAAGCAGATGCACTCGTCAATGCCGCAATAGATTCGGCAATAGTTCGCAAGAATATTGACCGTGAGTATGAATTTTGATATAAGATGCCAATATAAGGGTTAGGGATCGACTGACAGTATCAGTACTTCCGCAGCGTTCCCGTCCCAATCAGGAAGGAGCTATTCAATGCCTAGAAGGAAACTGACGGACAAGGAAAAAGCCGCGATAAAAAAGGGTCGCGAGGAGACTGAGGCGGTGAAAGCATACTTGGATTCTTTAGGGACGCGCCAGGGAAGAAGGGTAGACCCGAAGGCGTTGGAGCGAAAGCTGGCAAAAGCAAAGCAAGAGCTTAGCGCTGCACGGAATTCTTTACGGAGGGTGGAGCTGACGGAAAAAGTTCTACAGCTCGAGAAGGCCGTACAGGAAGCTCGGAAGTCCGGTGGCGACGGCGAAGATTTTGAAAAGAAATTCATTCAATATGCCGCTTCGTTCGCAAAGCGAAAGGGGATTTCCTACAAGGCTTTTCGGCAAATGGGCGTTCCTCCGTCTGTTTTAGCGAAAGCGGGAATCAAAAGAACACGGGGCTAGGCCTCTTTGTTGTCACGTTTGCGTGCTGTTTATTATTCTCAGCGCGCGGCAGAGAGCAATCCGGTTGCGCAGCCTACTGCGCTACGGTGTTTTTAGGGCAAGAGTCTTGTGGTCTAGCCTTTTAGCCTTCGGTGGCACTCTCAACAGAGCCCCGTTCTTTGTCTGGAATCACTAGGGAAAGCAAGATGCCGAGGGCTATTGAAACTCCCACAACGCCGAGGGACACCTGGGCTGGTATTGTCACTTGTGCATGTAAGAGCATTTTTATCCCCACCCAGACCAGTATCCCGGCGATGGCGTAGTTCAGATACCGGAAGCGCTCAACGATCTCTCCCAAGAAAAAATACAAGGCTCTCAAGCCGAGGATCGCAAACAAATTCGATGAGTACACAATGAAGGTATTGCGGGTTATAGCCAGGATAGCGGGAACGGAGTCTATTGCGAAGATGATATCCGATGTCTCAATGGTGATAACTGCAAGTAGCAGGGGAGTTGCAACTAGGCGCCTATTTTCTCGATATACGAGCCTCTGGTCTTTTAGGTAACTAGTAACTGGAACAATTCGTTTGGCGATTCGCACGACCAGATTTTTCTCTGGGTGAATCTCTTCGTCGTGCTTTTTGAGCAGTCTAGCCGCCGTCACCAGCAAGATTACTCCAAAAACGTACACCATCCAGTCGAGCCTCTGTAGCAGGTACGAGCCCGCAAAAATAAAAATTGCTCGAAACACAACGGCCCCAAGAATCCCGATGAAAAGCAGACGGCTCTGGAACTTTCTCTCGACGGAGAAGTAGCGAAATATGGCTAGAAAAACGAAAAGGTTGTCGACACTGAGGGATTTCTCGATTAGAAAGCCAGTGAAGTACTCGAGTGCGCCTTGACGCCCGAAGTGGTAGTAAACATATATTCCGAAGGCGAGACCCGCGCCCACCCACAATGCGCTTTGTCGAGCCGCGCTGCCCAAAGAAGTTTCTCCATGGTGTCGCCTTAGCGAAATAAGGTCAGCGGTTAACAAAGCTATCGCCAACCCGGCAAATACGGCCCACGCTTGCACGTCACCGTTCATAAAGATTCTTCCGACTCTTGTCTGCTACGAAACAGCTATCAAGCGGCAATAAGAGTTGTAACAGTGTCGCGTACTTGGTAGTGGTGACTTGAGAATACGTATCGCTCATTACAGAACGTTAGCGAACGAAGAAAGGGGAGCGAGTGGACCGGTAAGCGGGATTCTGTATCCGCAGCGAATGCTCCCAGAAATAAGGGACACGTCGCTTTGCGGCGGCGACAATCTCTCTGGGATGCCGGTTTCCCGACACCTCTTGCAGCCTACCCGGAAAGGTGGTCTTATAGACCGTCGGACGGGCCACCCTCTGACCTTTCCTGCTTGGCCTTGCTGCCGGCGGGGCTTGCCTGGCCGGCTCGGTCACCCGAGCCGCCGGTGGGCTCTTACCCCACCGTTTCACCCTTGCTCGAGCCCCTGGAAACCAGGAGTCGGGCGGTCTGATTTCTGTGGCGCTTTCCTCGGGTCGCCCCGACTGGGTGTTACCCAGCGCCGTACCCTGAGCAGTCCCGACTTTCCTCGACGCCTTCTCGGCGCCGCTGCCGCCTGGCCCACTCGCTCCGTTTTCAATGTGCCACTTCTTTACAAGCAGAGTATGTACCATTAACTATCCCGGTTCTGCTGAAACGTCCTTAGATGGTGATTTGCGGTAGAGCCTCATAAAGAGGCTCGACGCTGAGCGAGATCGCTCCGTCACTACCTTTCCTATCCAGGTGCCGAGAGCTGCTGTGGCCAGCACGGGAAGCCCCACGAACACCACTACGAGTGGTAAAGCAGCAGGCTGAGCACCTTGGAACACCAACCAGTACGAGGCCACGAGCACCGCCGATAATGCGAGAGCGTGGGATGCGTACCTACGACGTGCCAGAACTCCAGCAACTATCCCTCCCGTCAAAACACCGAGCAAGTTTGCCGAGATCAGGGATGCTGTAAGAAACGACGAAAGGGTCTTAGGCCCAGTAAAAGCCACGATTCCCGGGGATATTTCCGAAAGAAAAGTAGGTGACGACGACGTCGCCACGAAGCCTACGGGCTGGGCCGTCGGGGTGGAGGTCTCGGTTGAAGCCGGTAGAGCAAATGTAGCTATCCCTCCGGGTCGATCGGTCCCTGCTGCGAATCGCCCGTGACCGACGCATGCGAGCGCCCGCGGTTTCCCTGACGAAGTGACAAAAGCGGCGTTCTCAGGTTTCGCAGGGTTTATTACCGCTATTCGGGATGCGTCCGCATCGGCAGCAATAAGCCAACCTTCGCATTCCTCCAGCTTTTCGGGAACAAAAGGAATATTTAGGGATTCCCTTTTGGTCGCCGTAAAAACGTCGACGATCTCGAGTTGCCGCTGGTTTTCGCGCGCGACGAACAGCCATCCGCCGAAAAAGGCGAGGCTTCTGGGCCGTTCACCTACGGACACCTCCTTTGTCGAGTAGGACACAAGGTCAATGAGAGTTATCGACCCGCTTTCGAAATTGGCAACGGCTGCGATCCGGTAATCGTCGGAGAATCTCACGGCCACAGGACGCCTACCTGCAGATACAGATCGGGTGACCTCTAATTGCAAAAGGTCCAATAACCAAATGTCGGAGGATGTGTTGTCGACAATTGCGGCGATACCCAAGGAAGGAGATGTCGATAAAACGACCGGGCCGGCATCTATGGGGATGTCTTTTCGCAGGACGAAGGAGAGAGAAGTAGCTTTACGCGGTGTGTTATCAGGGGAGTTTTCAGTGAGGTCAGGAGAATAGGAAATGGTGTCGAAGACACGAATGATGCGATTCGATGGAATTGCAACGAGCACTTGACCGGCCGACAACCCCTGGGCGAGGCCTGCAGAGAAGGGTGGGAGTTGAACCTTTGCTACTTCGAACCCGTCGTCAGTTACTGCCGTATCTACCGCTGCCAGCTCCGAGCGCGTGAGCCTCGGCCCTACCAAATAAGACGGGATCAGTACGAGGATTAGTGCTGTTGCAGCGCCAATGAAAACTGCCCGCCATACTAGCGGCTGAGACTCCGATTCACCGTGTTCGATATCTTGAGATTCGGCGTCCCGGCGGTCTTGCGGGCTCGCCACTTGCTCGTAATCGAGCGACGCAGGCGTCTTTTTGACACGTTTTTTTTTAGGAGCATTCATCTCGTGATAGTGGGTCTAGTTTTCATCCGCTGGAATCTCGGTTGTGTTGACAGCTTTGAACGGTCAGCTCCGAAACTTTTTAGCGTACTGCCCGATCGAGGATCTTAAGCATCGTGTTGAGGCGCTCGGAGAGGTTGTTTATTTCTTGAACTGCCCAGCCCTTTCTGTGTTCACCCGGTAGGTATGCGAGACCGATCTCGGATGCATAAGGTGCAAGAGCTAGGGCCGTGATTAGATCGTCGCTACCCAGGCGCGTACGGCGAAAGAGTACATCCTCGATCCTAGCCGCTGACTCGTGCCGGATAGCGTAGAGGATTTGCCCCTTGAAGCACCAGGTTGCTCCAGCATCAAGGGCCTCCTCGGGTTGCGCATTTACTTGTGCGTTGTACCTCATTACCCTCAGGCCTTCGCTTCCATACCGCCGCCAGAGCCATCTCAAGGCGCGTAACGGCACACTTTGCCCAAGATAAAACTTGTCCGAGCGCGCGTTGCGGATAAACCACTCGAAAGAACAAGCACCCCAGAGCGGAATGTTGGCAGTCTTCGACGGCGGCAAGGATTGGCCCAAAATCTGCTCCCCTACGATGTCTACGGCTTCTTGAGCCATCTTCCTGTATGCGGTGAACTTCCCCCCGGTTACTGTAAGCGAGCGATTTCTTCCTACGGCGAAAACGTGTCGCCTGGATATGTCGGAGGTAGTAGGGGGAGTATTTCGCGACGAGCCGAAGCTGTCATTTCGCCGGTTGCGACTACCCCCACCTAGGAGAGAACTTTTCGATACGAGAGGCCGCAGTCCAGCATAAGCGCCCGTTACAAAGCCAGGTTCGAGGGAGGCTGAGCTCCAGTGCCGGTAAGCCTCAGCTATGTAGCGAATCTCGCTCTCTGTAGGAGACGGATCGTATAAAGGCCCGTTGTGAGGTGTGTCAGTGGTCCCCACTATCACCTTCGATGCTGTTGGAATGACAAAGATGAATCGCTGATCCATCTCTACCGGCAGTAGTACAGCTGCCTTCCCGGGGTAAGCAGACCTTCTTAGGATGATATGAGCTCCTCTTGCCGGCACCAGTGGAAGGTGGATTCCAAAACCCAACCGAGAGGAGACTTCGTCTGCAAACACCCCAGTCGCATTGACAATTGCTCGTGCGGTAACTACCACCTCTCGCTTCGTGAGGTGATCTCGGACTAAGACTTGCACGGTCGAGCGGGTTTGCTCGGCTCTAACTGCCTCACAGTAATTCAAAGCTAAAGCTCCGAAGGACACCGCAGTTTGCAAAACAGCCATGCAAGTGCGCACATCGTCGTTTATGGCATCCCAGTAAACGATTCCTCCCTCGTACGCGGACGAATCGATTCCCGGAATCAAGCCTGAAAGCTCGAAATTGTCGAGATGCCGATGGCGGCACGAGAACACCGATGCGCCCAACGCGTCGTATATCGCAAGTCCTGCCCGCACCAAATGGCGCTTCCGGTAAAAAAAACTGTCACGAAAAATAGGAATTACAAAAGGAGCGGACCACACCAAGTGTGGAGCAATCCGCAATAGCGTAGATCTCTCCCGGAGTGAGCTCGCTACGACGCCAAAATCAAACTGCTCCAGATAGCGAAGTCCGCCGTGAATAAGTCTAGATGAGCGACTAGACGTACCTGACCCAAAGTCGTGTTTTTCGACTAGTAACGCGGAGAGGCCGCGGGTAACGGCATCTAGCAACACGCCTGCCCCGGTAATGCCTCCTCCGATCACCACCAGGTCAAAGCAACCTTGGCTTGCGACATCTAAATACCGATCTCTTGAAGCTACGGAAAAATCCAGCGGCGAGAGGCCTCCTGTTTCGACAGCCAGCGGTATAAAAAATCGTTTCATCAAGCAGGTGCTAAAGAATAGGTCCGGGATTGAGTGGTTCTTAGGGAAGCATCGCGTGAAAGTAGGGTATAGACGGTTATGGATCTTGACAGAAGGGATTTTTTGAAAACTGTCGGCGCTTTTGGGGCAGGATTCTCTCTTCTAGGATGCGGCCTCTTTCGGTCCAAGGGTAGCACTACGGAGGTATTGCAAGTCGGAGCCATTGGCCTGTTTCCGGGCGATAGACGAAAGTACAAAGGTGAGCTCCCCGAGGATGCGTTGCGCGCTGCAGTGGGAAGACTCAATGCTCTCGGCGGTATCTTAGGGCGACAGGTGGCGTTTCGGGGGGCACATGCTGGAACTGTGGACGAAGCTTTCGAGGGTTTCATGCGGCTCGTGGCCGATCCGACTGTAGTAGGAATAATCCTTGCCACACCATTAGCAGCAGACACGATAGCTGACGAGGCGGGGCGGCTCGGGGTACCGATAATATCTGCCACCGTGGATTTTACGTTGTCGGGAGGTCTCTATCCTGAGGATGCTCAGCGGGAGACGTTGTTTCAGTTCGCTATACCCACACAGTGGTCGCTCCAAGTTCTTCTTGATTACTGCAGGTTCGACAGGGGGTACTCTACGGTAGGTGCCATCTATGACGAGATTTCCTTTCCTGGTTTTGGCGAGGTCCTGGCAAATCTCGCGTCCGCGTCGGGTGTTAGAGTCGCCTGGTCGGAGGAGTTCGGGCGCGGTGGGGTTTCGCTCAGTGATCAGCTTTCCGCAGCTGCAAGCGCAGCTCCCCAAGCGTTGTACCTGTGGGGATTCCCCGAGGCAGCTGCGAAAACTGCTGTAGCGCTTGCAGAGCTGGGTTTGGCATACGAGTCCACACCGAAAGCAAAATCAAGCTCAGCAGGGAGCTGGCATCCGCACCTAATGGGGTCTCCGGAGGCTATGAGCGAACGAGATTGGGCCACAGCTGCTGGCTCTGCTGCGAGGCCTGGAACCGTTTCGGTCGGTGATATCGGAGGATTTAGAAAGGGCCCGGAGTGGTTACCAGAGATCTGGGGGCGAGATCATGTACTGGGGTGGGAAAAAAAAGATAAGGCTCGGCGCGGCTTGCGGTCGGTCGTCGATTCAACCTATGTGTTATTAGAAGCGGCCCGGCGTGCGGGGAAACCAGATCGCGAAGCCGTGTTATCCACGCTCGGTCAGCGAGACCAGTACCAGTTTGCCTCGGTTGCGTTTGAGCTTGGTGGAGACAAGCGAGTGGCTTTGGAGCCGGACGACCTGTGTGTAATGGTCTTGGAGGACGGGAAGCCGGCGCCCGCAAATCCTCCATATGAACTCGGCACGGAGTGGAGTGAAGGGTTGATGGAAGAGAGGGACATGACGGTCTTGGTCAGGCCCAGACTCGAGGCCAATCTTCGGCGGGCTGGCCAGATTGTAACGGGGATGCTGAGCAACGGGTACGGCACTCAGTGCTCCAAGCTGGCGCCCGGAAGGTTGAGCCCGGCTTGTTCGGTCCACTAAAAAGCCGCGGGATTCGCTAAGCTATTCCGGTGAGAGTAGTAGAGAGGGAAGTGAACTCGTGAACGAGAGCCAGCTGTACGACTTTCTGTTGCGGCAAAAGAACCCGGAGATTTCGAGACGCTACTTCTTCAAATGGCTAGTAAAAAAGGGAGTCGGGGGAATGACGGCCCTAACCCTAGCAAATCTCGCTTTCAATTCGTGCACCGTGGGCAAGTTCAATGAAGAAGGGCTAATAAAAACAGCAGGGGGCAGCAAGGACACCCTACTCGTAGGCGTTGTAGGCGCGTTCAGTGGACTCGGAGCGTTCGTGGGCCGACTCACAGAACGGGGTCTCAATGCGGCAGTTGCAGAGATTAACAAGAGAGGAGGTATTGGGGGGCGAAAAGTCGACTGGCTCCGAGGAGACGGCGGTACTGACGTTGCTCAAGCTAGGCAGAAGTTTACAGAGTTCGCCCAGGATCCGAGAGTCGTTGGCATTCTGTTTGCAACTCCTTTAGGGTTGAACGAGTCGCTCAGGGACATAAAAAAGGGAAACATCCCCACGATTCTTACCTTTACAGACCTCTTCAGTACGGGAAGATTGTGGCCTCAAGATCGCAATTCACCTAGATCAGTGTTTCAGTATTTTTTGCCGGGTCGCTGGATTCTAGAGGGGCTAGGACGTTATTCCAAGCTGGATCGAGGCTATTCGCGAGTTGGATTGATGTACGTGTCGCTTCTAGCCGGTGACTTCGAGGCTCTCGCCAGAGAATCTGCGCAGAAGTTTGGATTGCAGATCGTAGGAGTAGAAACATACGGCATCAATGCTACAGAGGTAGGTCCTCAGCTTCAGCGCCTCAAAGCAACGGGTTGCGAAGCTCTATGGGTATTCGGGCTTCCCAGCGACACTGCAAACATCGTCAAAGGTTTGGCAGCTCTGGGTGCCAAATACAAGGACACCCCGACAGCAAAGAGTGGTGAGTGGAAGCCTCACCTGATGGGAGACCCTGCCGGCATGGGTGAACGACAGTGGGCAGTCTTAGCAGGTGACGCAGCGGCAACCGGCTCTATGACCGTTTGGCACATTGGTGGCCTAATCTATCTCCCACAATTCAAGATCGCGCAGTGGGTCTTGGAGTACACCGGGGAGACGGCAACGGGAGGCGAAGAGTCTCCGGCTGACAGCTTGTATGCGATAGTCAAAGCGGTAGGGGATGCAGGTTCAACAGACCGAGACAAGGTCGTGGCCGCACTCGAAAACGGGGAGGAGCGCGCCTTCAGTGGCTTCCCGTTTTCCTTCAGCCCCAACGACCACCTGGCGAGGAAACCCGAGGATGTAATAATGATCACACTGGAGCGGGATACTCCTGAGCCTACAGATCCTCCTTACTCACTCGGTCGCGAATGGCAAGAGGGACTTCGCGGCATAGCCTTCAACCCCACGCACTTAGTGCGACCTACCTTGGAGGAGAATCGGAAACGGCACCCGAAGGTGGTTGCAGAGATTCTTGAGCTGGGCTACGGCACTCAGTGTACGAAAGAGCCTAATGGAACCCTTTCCAATCGTTGCAAGGTTCATTGATCGATGCGGTATTCGGCGCGGGGGGTTGGCGGTCCAGCGAAGAACGGTTCGCATTTAGTAATCTTTTGCATACAGCGTCTTCGCGGGGAATTTCGCTTGTTGGAGTTAGCGGAGTAAGTCTCTGGGGGTAGCGCGTGGCAACTAAGATTTCGCAGCTGATCATCTCCTCGCTAGTAGCCGGTTCGGTGCTTGCCCTTGTCGCGTTTGGGTACAACCTCGTTTACTCCACCACGCGGATCATAAACTTTGCTCAGTCCGGCACCGTGGTCCTTGGCGGATATCTAGTATGGAAGGTTTGCGGTATGACCGGACCTTGTGGGGCGGATGCGGACCCTGGTGCAAGGCTCTGGTTGGCCGTGCTCGTATCTGTTGGGCTGTCAGCTGTCATAGGAGTCGTAGTCTGGGCTGTAACTATCCTGCCGCTAGGTAGGTTTGATCCGATGACCAACATCGGCTGGGTGCTGACGACATTTTCCGCGTACATCGTTATACAAGCATCAGTGGCGCGATTTATCTCCTCGGAGCCCCAGCCGCTTCCGCCTCTTCTGAGGTCCCTTTTTGGCCTGCGAGACACTACGATATTTGGGGCAAGTTTTAACCCTTCTAGAGCTCTCATCATCGTCGGGACGCTACTGCTTATGGGATCCTTGGAGCTTATGTACACGCGCACGATGATTGGACGGGCTTTCAGGGCGGTGGCGGAAGAGCGTATGGCGGCATCGCTCATGGGAGTGAACGGCAATTTCGTGATTGCGTTGAGCTTTGCTTTGGCCGGAATGACTGGCTCATTTGGTGCCGCATTGTTCGCTCCCATTCAGGGATTGAACTTTCAGACGGCATTGCTCTTGGGAATCGAGGGATTCGTAGCTGCAGTGATGGGAGGCTTGGGGAGTACCAAAGGAGCGATTCTCGGAGGCTACAGCATTGCGTTTTTGAAGACAGTTTTAATAACTGTGTTTCCGCGAGCCGGATCGTACGAACAACTGGTTGTTTTGGGATTATTCATCGCTGTACTTCTAATCAAGCCAACTGGCTTTTTCGGTGAGCCAGCTGTAGAGAAAGTTTGAGCCGCTGAGGTCTAGATATGGAGCAGCAGCCATACCAAACCACTGGACAGCCCGCCGAAGGTGCCCCCTTTCCTCCTGATAACCTAGTACCTTCACGTGCCCCAGAGCCACATGCACCACCATCAATTCCCGAAGATAAGGGCGTGCGATCCAGGCGTCCTATAAAGCTGGAGCGACCGGATCGATGGTTTCCCGGCAAAGGGAGTTTTTATAAATATCAGAAAAAGCCCTATGTTTTCTTCCCTGAAAGCTATAGAGGCTCCGTTATTGCTTTCATTATCTTCACGTTGGTCCTAATGGGCACACCGCAAATTGTCGGCTTACTTTTCGGCACACGTCGCGGGATTTTGTGGTTTGATGTGTTGAACAACACGCTAGTCATTGCCATTGCTGCAATCGGGCTCGGTGTTTTAGCCGGTTACACTGGGCTCATTTCCCTTGGTCACGCGGGGTTTTTTGGGGTCGGTGCTTATGCTATGGCCGTTGGCATCGACTTCTTTCACAACCCGTGGGTAGCTCTGGTCTTTGCTTTGGTTATTTCGTGTATCGCGGGATTATTGCTTTCTGTAGGAGCCGCTCATTTACGGGGTTTTTATTTCACAGTGATGTCATTAGCATTTGTGGCTTTCCTTCCGCAGCTTGTGTTTCTACTGAGGAAATGGACTTTTGATCCAACCGGAGGTCCCGGAGGTACGCAGGCCACGGGAGCATTCGACACTAAAACAGTCAAAACTGTGTTCTTTCCTCCCCCTGCAACACTCGACGTCACTGATAACTTCTATAATCGTTTGGCTTTCTATAGACTCGCCGTTATCGCTCTATTGATTGCCCTATTTGCGTCTGTGATTATTACTCGGTCCTGGATGGGATGTGCCTTCAAAGCCATTAGAGAATCCGAGATTGGGGCTCGAGCGAGCGGCGTCGCTGTGAGGCGCTTCAAAATTGCCTCCATTGCGATTTCCGCTACTATCGTTGGCCTGGCGGGCGCTCTTCACTCTCAAGATCCGCAGTTCGGCCAGGTGCTGACAACCGGATCAGTGATTGACATTCAGTTTTCTTTCCGTCTTCTGATCATGATTTTGGTTGGTGGATTTGGAACTATTGCCGGCCCGATAGTGGGAGCCATTTTTTTCGGGACCGGATTGGTGCTTCCGAGCTTGTTGAGGGGTGCAGCAGAAGGAGCGACCAAAGCCGGCGCTGCGGCCACGGGCGGGGGGGCTTCTTATATAGCTCAACTTACACCTGCAGCTACCGGTATTGCGCTAGTAGCGCTACTTCCTGGAGGAGCTACCCAGGCTCTTGGTCGGTATAGAGAGGTACAGAGGCGGAAGAAAGTTCAGAGGGGGAAGAAAGTTTACGTGCCACCCACGCCCGAGATGCCTGAAGCATATAAGTTCCCTATTCCAGGCGAAATTGCGCGCGTACGAAATTACGAGCCCCTGCTCGAAGTCCGCGATGTTTCCAAGTACTTTGGCGGACTGAGGGCTCTAGCGAACGTAGACTTTACGATTTTGAAGGGAACCGTGCACGCGTTGATCGGACCCAATGGATCCGGGAAAACCACGATGGTAAACGTCATCACTGGCTTTTATAGGGAGGACACCGGAAAGATAATTCTGGGGAGAGAGAGCATCTCGCACTTGCAAGCTGAAGAACGGGCAGCGAGAGGCATCGCGAGAACGTTTCAGAACATGCAGATTTGGCGGAAGATGACAGTTCTCGAGAACGTAATGGTAGGTCTGCATGCCGTAAGGAAGCAGGAGGTCGATCAGCGCATAGGCGACATGGGCCGAATGTGGCGGACCCGTAGAGCGTGGGGTCTACTGGACTTTGTCGGCCTGCGTGATAGGGGGAACGATCTAGCCGGAGCGTTGTCATACGCTAATCAAAGACGTCTGGAGATTGCTAGAGCGTTGGCAGCCAACCCGGACCTGTTGTGCCTTGACGAGCCCGCAGCTGGAATGAACCCTGGGGAAGTTGTCGAACTAGTCGAACTGATAGATCAGATCCGGGAGTGCGGAATCACTGTGTTACTCATAGAGCACCATATGGACCTTGTAATGGACATTTCTGACTACATCACCGTTTTAGATTATGGGCGGAGGATCGCTGATGGTCCTCCTCATGAGGTGCGGCAAGATCCAAAGGTAATCGAGGCGTACTTAGGTACGGAGGCGGTGTGATGTCCGAGTATGGGCACCAGAAGCAGGAAAAAGAGGAGCAAGCCGCAGCAACGCCACCCTTGCCCCCGGATCAGCAGCCCCCTTGGCGGCCAGGCGGGGCACAACCGACGCAGATGATTCCCAAGATTGTGCCCAATGAGGTGGGGGGTCATGAGATTCCTCAGGGTGTTAGCGGGTATGAGCCTGTTCAAGCAGGCAGTTATCAGCCAGTGATGCCAGGGGCAGGGGCATCGACAGAGAGCTCGCTCACTCTCGGGGGTCTGGTCGGTGTCGACATTCGTCAAGAGCGACCCATGCTGTCCGTACGGGACCTAGAAGTCTTTTACGGAGCCGCTCGCGTACTCAAAGGCATTAGTTTCGACGTTTATCAGGGCGAGATTGTGACGATTATTGGTGGTAACGGTGCTGGCAAGTCTACGACCCTGAAGACAATCTCTGGGGTGTCCGAGCTCCTAAAGGATGTCCGTGGGAAGATCTGGTACAAAGGCCGACGCATAGATCAGCTGCCGGCACATCGAATAGCGAGGTTGGGCATCGCTCACGTGCCCGAGGGACGGCGAGTTTTCCCGCAGTCTACAGTGGAAGACAACCTATTGCTGGGTGCATACCGCCGTTTCAAAAAAGAAAGACGCAAAGTGAGGGCAGAGCTTGACGATATCTACGACAGGTTTCCGGTTTTAGCAGAGCGCAGACACAGAGCAGCTGGGCTTCTCTCCGGAGGAGAGCAGCAAATGTTGGCTATTGCCAGGGGTTTGATGTCTAATCCCGATTTCCTTCTTTTAGACGAGCCTTCTCTAGGACTTGCCCCCATCCTAGTGAGAGAAGTTTTCGAAATAATCAACGACCTCGCAGCTGAGGGTAAGACGATTCTGATCGTCGAGCAGATGGCAGTGCAGGCACTGGAAGTGGCCGATCGAGCCTATGTTTTGGAGACAGGATCGATAACGCTAGAGGGCACTGGACAGGAGCTAATAGAGGACCCACGCGTAAAAGCAGCCTACCTAGGCACCGTTTAAGCTGCTCGAATCGCTCATTTGTGGAATCTACATTTTGGGGCGCGAACCCTCCAGGGGTCGGTCTCGTAGTTTTTCAGAGATGTATGAGGGGATTTTTGCGCGCACTGGTTTGCTGAGCTCGCAGGGTGGGCGTGAGCGAAGAATTCATTCAGTGAAGAATTCATTTTGGAAAAGTACACAACTCGATACTGGCTGAAGGTCTGGAAACATTGGGTTCTAAGTTGAAATTGACCCAGATCTCATCGTGGCGGAAGTACGGTAGCTGTAACGGTTCCGATCCCGAGCTCTTTTATCCTGAATCCGAGGAGGAGACCGCTTCAGCGTTGGCGATCTGTAGTACCTGCAGGGTACGAGAGCCGTGCCTCGAATACGCTCTCGAAGCCAGGGAAAAGCTTGGAATCTGGGGAGGAACCACCGAGCGCGATCGCAGAAGAATCTGGCGGCGTAGAAGGCGCACCGCCTGATAGTTTCCGGTTATACTCCCTGCCAGCTAGGCTGCGAGAATCTGATAGCCGCCTTTAATTGCGATTGCAACGGTTAGACAGAGGGCGATTCATGGACTTTCAGCTATCTCCCGAATACAGGCAACTCCAGCAGACATGTCGGAGAATCGCAAAGGAACGGGTAGCTCCGAGAGCGAGAGAGATAGACGAGTGTGAAGAGTTTCCAAACGACATCTTCGAGACCTTCCGGAGGTCTGGCCTGTTAGGTCTGGCAATTCCAGAAGAGTATGGCGGATCGGGAGCTGGATGCTTGGGTCTCGTTATCGCTATAGAGGAAGTTGCTAAGTATTGCAACTCTTCAGCCCTCATCCTTTTGTTGTCGAGATTGCCTACTAGTCCAATCTTGATCGGAGGTTCCGAAGAGCAGAAGAAGCGCTATGTCTCGAAGGTCGCGACGGGGGAGCTAAAGGGAGCCTTCGCGCTTTCGGAGCCACAAGCAGGCTCCTGGGTTATGGGTATAGAGACCTCGGCGCAAAGAGAAGGTTCAAAGTGGATTCTGAAGGGGCGCAAGTGCTGGATGTCGGGTGCGACCGTCGCTGACTTCTACGTAGTTTTTGCCAAGACCGATCCTATGAAGGGCCACAATGGGTTCACCGCTTTCATCGTCGATCGAGACAATGAAGGAGTCTCCATTGGAAGCATCGACCGTAAGCTCGGGGTCAAAGGGGTTCCAACAGCCGAGGTGATCTTCGACGACGTGGAACTGGACGACTCCGCCGTTATCGGGTCGGTCGGCGGAGGATTCAAATTGGCTATGAGGTCCCTTAACTCAATGAGGCCTATCGTGGCGGCACGAGGCCTCGGGCTAGCTGAGGGAGCATTGATGTACGCAACGAAGTACGCAGAGGAACGAGAGGCGTTCGGGGGACGAGTCGCAGACTTTCAAGGCATTCGATGGACAATTGCAGATTTGGCTGTCCAGATAGAAGCGGCGAGGCTGCTTACGTATCGCGCCGCAGTTATGGTGGATCAGGGACGATATGACAGGACCGACGCACCTTACCTGTCGATGGCGAAGTACTTTGCAACCGAGGTAGCAGTAAAGGCGGCAAACGAGTGCTTGCAAATGATGGGAGCGGCGGGCTACATGAAGGACCACCCCATGGAGCTTTACTACCGGGACGCCCGCCAGCTGACTATCGTGGAAGGGACGAGCCAAATCCAGAAGAACCTTATCGCAGCCGGTGTGATAGCCCGCGACCTCTGGTGGGATTAGCAAAAAACATTTCGCGAAATCGGTGGCAGAGGAGCTGGGAGTTGTGGGTGATTGGGCTCGAATCTTAGAAGCGCTGACTTGTGGGCAATCCCTGGGACGACAGGGAGCTGCCGACGCTATGCGATCGGTCATGGCTGGCGAGGCCACCTCCGCACAGATAGGTGCATTTCTTGCCGCCTATCGGTGGCGCCTGCCTTCCGCAGCTGAGCTCGCAGGTATGGCAGAGGCAATGCTGGCTGCCGCCGAGCGTGTACATCTCGGAGCAGGCCTTTTGGATACATGCGGAACCGGAGGGGATCGCTCGGGAACCATCAACGTGTCGACGATCTCAGCGTTTGTAGCAGCAGGAGCCGGCGCTATGGTGGCTAAGCACGGCAACAGGGCTGCTTCTTCAAAATGCGGCTCGGCCGATCTACTTGAAGCACTTGGGGTCGAGATCAATCTGGGCCCAGTGGAGGTAAAGCGTTGCTTTGAAGAGGCAGGAATCTGCTTTTTGTTCGCTAGAAGATTCCATCCTGCAATGCGCTACGTTGCCTCGGTTCGTCAGGAGCTGGGAATTCCGACGGTGATGAACATATTGGGTCCACTTTGTAATCCTGCGGGAGCGCAATATCACTCTATGGGTGTAGCGGATGCGACAGTGGCAGAGCTGATCGCCGAGACGATTCGCCTGTTGGGGCGTGGGCGGACGTTGCTGTTCTACGGACGTGATGGGCTCGACGAAATTTCCCCATCATCGGAGTCGGTCGTTTATGAGATCGACAACTCCGAGATAGCTCAGTACACCATAGACCCGAGGCGACTAGGTTTTCCGACGCATTCGATACAGGATGTAGCAGGAGGCTCTCCCGAGCAAAACAAAGAAATACTGGAACGAATTCTCGCTGGCGAGAGATCGCCTGCGGCTGACTTTGTAATTCTGAATTCGGCTGCCGCTCTTGTTGCCTGTGGCATGGCTTGCTCTTTCGAAGAAGGTGTCGAAATGGCCCAGGTTTCCGTCGAAGAAGGCAAGGCAGCGGGCAAGGTAGATGCACTTATAGCCGCTTCACAAAGAGCTGCCAAAGAAGGAGGCACCGTTTCGTAGACGAGACGGGGATTTACTGATATGCCAACGGGGCGAACTTGGGCCACGGGTTTGCCTGCTCGTATCTGTAGGCGATTTGAAGCAAAGTGCCGTCGGAGAATCGCGGTCCGGCTATCTGGACTCCAACCGGCAAGCCATTTGAGTCAACCCCCGCTGGCACACTGATTGCGGGATTCCCTGTCAGGTTGAATGGGTAAGTGAACGGTATTACTCCAAACGGCCCCACTCGTTTGCCGGCGATATCGTTAGGAATGCTACCTTCGGCAGGAATGGCTGTAGTAGCGGTTGTCGGTGTGAATAGAAAGTCCACATTCTCGAACAGCCTTGCTTGAGCCTCGACTAGCTGACTCACCCGCTCTAGTGCTCTCCCTACATCTTCCAGCTTTAGGGTCTTTGTCATCTCGATCGATAGTTGTACGGGCGGCGTCAAATCCTCATAGCGATCTGGAAGATACGGTTGTAATTCATAAGCAAGCTCGACGCTTCCAAGGATACTCCAGGCCTTGGCCGGGTCCTTGAATGGAACATCTACCTCAATCAATTCGAGGGATGTAGCTTCGCAAGCAGCCTCTGCGGCTTTACGCGCTATTCGGGCTACATCGGGATCACAAACACCGAAGCCCATCGTTTCGGACCATCCCGCTCTCAGACCCTTAGGGAGGTCGATCTCGAGGCGCGCTTCGAACTCAGGTTGGACAGGATAGGTATCGGGATCCAGAGGTGATGGACCGGCTGTCACGTCTAGGTGGCGGGCTACATCTCTGACGCAGCGCGCCAAACATCCGAGAACCGAGGCGTGTGAAATGCTGAAGTACCCGGGTCCATGTGGAATCAGGCCGCGGGTAGGCTTGTGTCCAACGAGTCCACAAAAGGATGCCGGGATTCTTGTAGAGCCCCCACCGTCTGAGGCAGTGCCAAGAGGTACTATTCCAGCTGCTACTGCTGCGGCAGATCCACCCGAAGATCCTCCAGGGGACCGATCGAGATTCCACGGATTTCTCGTAATTCCGTGAATCTTGGATCGCGTGAAGAAAGTGGACCCGAATTCTGGGGTAGCAGATTTACCTATCACGATGGCCCCGGCACGTTTTACCCGTGCAACATGAGTAGAGTCGTTGGTTGCAATAAAATCCTTGAAAAGAAGAGACCCTCTGGTCGTCGGGAGGCCCTCTGCATCCTCGAGGTCTTTAACTAAAATTGGAACCCCTGCTAGGCCTCCGGGATCCCGGCCCGAGGCGATAGCCGAGTCGATGGATTCAGCTGCTCTACGAGCTCTCTCGTAGTCGGAAGCGACAACCGCGTTGATGCTGGGGTTCAAAGTTTCGATACGTTGAATTGCTTCGTCGAGGACTTTCGAAGCGCTCAATGAGCCTTGCCGAATTGCATCGGCAAGCTGCCATGAATCGAATTGCCAAAGGTTTTCCGGTGGATTCGTAGGAGAGCTCGAAGGGGTTCTGGTGGCCACTTGAATCTACGCTCCTTTCTTCTGTAATACGCTGGTTAATACGGTGGCTCGGCAACTTTTGGGGACTCTGCATTTCCGCTTTAGCTCTTGCTCGGGTAACCTCGTAACGGCTGAAGCATCCTACATGACCTTACAGGTTGGCGAGCGCGCGGCGACAAACGGGCTAGAAGCATCGGAGGTATCGAAATTCGGTTCAGGTGCAGGAATTGTGGCAACCTAACTCGATTCGATGTTCTAGAGCGCCGCAGGACACGGTCGTACTATCACTTCTCGCTTGGAGGGGAGCTCAGTGTGGAAGACTCCGAGGAGTTAGAAAGGAAGATAGAGAGAATAACTTGTCGTTGGTGCCAGACTTCTGGTGGCATAGAGGAGTTTCGCTTCGATCAGGGAGAGTCGGGATCAGACGAGTCACCGTCAGAACGGCCTGGTTGCCATTAAGTTTTGTTGATTGATCAAGAGAAGAAGGAGGGACGGTGAATAATCCGTTGGAAGGAGTAAGAGTATTGGATCTTACCCGGCTGCTTCCAGGAGGATATTGCACCCAACTCCTGGCTGACTTGGGAGCCGATGTAATCAAAGTAGAAGAGCCCGGGCGCGGGGATTACATCCGCTGGTCTCCCCCCATGGTAGGAGACTACTCGGCTGCTCACTGGGTGCTTAACCGGAACAAGAGATCGATCACTCTAAACCTAAAGCATCCAAAAGGGCGACAACTGCTGTTGGAACTGTGTAAGACGGCCCAAGTTTTCGTAGAAGGCTTTCGTCCTGGTGTCATGTCCAAGCTGGGCCTCGCCTACGAAGATGTCTCTGGGGTGAACCAGTCTATTGTTTACTGCTCGATTAGTGGATACGGACAGAGCGGACCTTACGGGCAAAAAGCAGGCCACGACATCAACTACATCGGCTATGCGGGGGTTTTGGGATTCACAGGTACTCCGGATGGTACACCAGTGCTGCCGGCGGTGCAGATAGGCGATTTGGGTGGGGGCGGCACTATTCCCGCCGTAGGCATCCTAGCCGCGCTGTACAAAGCAGGGCGCGATGGAAAGGGCGAATACATTGATGTTGGAATGATGGACGGGGTCGTCTCCTGGCTGTCCATTCATGCAGCCAAGTATTTCGGAGGGGGCGGTGAACCTACCTGGGGAAGCGAGGTTCTCAATGGTTCGGTTCCCTGCTACAACCTTTACCGATGTAAGGATGGCAAATGGATCACGGTCGGCGCTCTCGAACCTCAGTTCTGGCAGGCGTTTTGCGAAGGCATAGGCCGAGCAGACTTGATTGGAAGCCAGTTCAAAAGAGAGGCGATTTCTGAAGTCCAGTCCGTGATCGAATCCAAGCGCAGAGACGAGTGGCTGAACATATTCGAGCAGTATGATGCCTGCGTGGGTCCTGTGCACTCCATAGCAGAGGCTTTGAGCGACCCTCAAGTGCGCCACCGTGAGATGGTGGTGACCCAACCGCTTTCCTCCGGAGGGTCACTTGAGACATTGGGGACACCTATAAAGTTCGGAGACGGTGTCCAAAAGAGATTTTCTTCAGCGCCAAAACTGGGAGAACACAACTCCGAAGTTCTTGCCGAGGTGGGGGTGTCCGATACCGAGATCGAGAGCCTAAAGGAAGAAGGTGTTATCTGAGAGCGCCGAAGGCAGTGAGGTTCGGGCACGACTAGGCGTAATAACGAACGATTTCCCCCCAAAACTTGGGGGAATTCAGAGTTACTTCCTTTCTCTTTTCGAATCTTTAGGTCCAGAGGAAGTAATCGTTGTAGCGCCTCGCGTGGAGGGCTGTGAACGTTTCGATCGGCGGTGTCCTTTTGAGGTTGTGCGCATTGCCACACCCCCCGAGGCGCTCTTACCCACTCCTAAGACGGCCAAACTGGTAGCTGGTCTGCTGAAGAGTCGGGGTGTAGACATTGTGGGACTAACTTCGATGGTTCCCCTTATACCTCTGGGAGTACGCACAGCCACTCTGTGCGACTCTCCACTAGTGGTGTGGCACCACGGGGCCGAAATTGCTTCCTTAGCTCGCATTCCGTTTTCACGAATAGCGCTGGGAAAATATGGGCGCAAAGTAGATGTGCACTTTGTAGTGAGCAACTGGACCGGATCAGTGGCCAGACAGGCGTTCGGAGAGGGGGCCGATATTCGTTTGATGAGGTTCGGTGTAGATGCGGACCGTTTCCATCCTGTGTCTTCTGACGACGAAAAAATGCGCAAACGAAGCGAGATCGGTGTCGCAAATGGGGACGCCGACCCACTTTTGCTGTCGGTAGGCCGCCTAGTAAAGAGGAAGGGAAACGACGTCTTGGTTTCGGTTGTGACGTTGATGAAATCTCGATATCCAAAGTGCTCCCTCGTTATAGCAGGGAGGGGTCCGGATCGTCAGCGTCTCGAAAAACTGGTAGCCCAGAGCCCGGTGTCCGAGAAGATTCAGTTTTTAGGAGCTGTGGATGGCGATATGCTTCCAGACCTCTACCGATGCGCCGACATCTTCGTCGCTCCGATCCGCTCAAGGTTTTTTGGGATAGAAGGTGAAGGATTGGGAATCACGTTAGTCGAGGCGGCAGCAAGCGGTCTCCCCGTTGTAGCTGGGCGTTCTGGCGGGACTCCAGAGGCCGTACTGGATGGAATTTCGGGTTTTGTCGTAGACGGCGCAGATCCTTACGAGGTGGTCGCTGCAATCGCTCGCATCGTAGTCGACAAAGATTTGCGCAGGGCGATGGGAACAAAGGGACGAGAATTCGTTCAATCGGAGTTTTCCAGATCGAAAATGGCTCATGTGTTCAGGGCAGCCGCTAGAGATGTTTTAGACAGGACTGGTTGAGCTCTGGGTCTATATCGGTTATCTGGTAATACCGATAACGCAAACGAACAGCTTGCGCGCCCTCGGCCTGTCGTCGCAGTCTATGAGCACCGGCGTTTGCCACGTCCCTACAAGAATTTCGGAGTTCACGACTGGTAGCTGAAGCGAAGGTCCGAGCAAGGACGCGCGCAAGTGCGCGTGGCCATTGGTGTCGTGATTCACGACATTGTGACGATAGAGATGGCTGGCGGGAACCCACGAGTCGAGGAATTCCTTAAGGTCTGCCTGTGTACCGGGTTCCAGTTCCATAGCCGTGAGTGCACATGTAGTGTGAGGAACAAATACCGATACGATTCCCTCCACTACTCCCGAGCTTTTGACAACCGATGAGATGTGCGTATAGATGTCTACGATGTCGTTGTTTCCCTTGGTCGAGATCGACAATGTCTGGCTATATGTTTTGAACTCGCCCATCGGAACCTTTCCCCGTACGGAAGATCTTCCTACCCTAGAACTCGAGCAGTGAATCTAGCATCGGACAGCCACAGAGTAACGCATTGTGATAAATGCTTCCG
Source organism: Acidimicrobiia bacterium (assembly GCA_040289475.1). Lineage (NCBI taxonomy): Bacteria > Bacillati > Actinomycetota > Acidimicrobiia > Acidimicrobiia bacterium. The sequence goes on from PSLF01000002.1 coordinate 182,349, forward strand.
GACGAACCCGTTGGGTAAAAGCCCTCGGGATAACACCTTGGGGCTGGCTTTGTTGTGCTGTGTAGCGGACAAGAGCGGTTCACCATAGCAACGGAAACTCGGCCCTTAGTCGTATGTACTTGACAAAGCAAAGGGGGCTTTGAGAGATGGAACAGATGAGAAGTGACATAGCGCAATCCGAGGTCTCTAGTGGGCAGGAATCTACCGACACCACAGACGACGCTAAAGTGAGCGGGAGTCAGAGTCGTGTAGTAGAGGTGAGGCGAAAGCTTGACAAGGTTCCGACCAACCCATCCGGCGCTGTCGAAGCTGTCAAAGCATGGATCGTGAGGCGAGACGGTGTAGACTCTGCACTCTGTATCGAAGAAGCTGTGAAGGTGAATCTAGCCGCGAGACACGTTGCCGTACCCGATGAAATACTTTCCAAAGGCTGGTATGCGGAGCCTAGAAAGGCAGGGGGATGGGTAGTGGGTTTTCGGTTTATAAGCGGAGGACAGCCACGTAGCGCAGAGTGGGTGGTAGACGACGTTCGCCGTGAGGTAAAAGCCGCTAACACATATGCTGAAGAGTTGGAGTGGGTAAAAGCCGAACCTTCGAGGGAGACCCGATCAGATCGAGCCTGAGCCAGCACATTCGAGTCATCGCACGCCGTGCAGGCCTCGATGTCGTGGGCTTTTCCAGAGCTAAGCCGTATTCAGAAACCGCTCAAGTTATCGAGGAACGAAAGAAGGCGGGGCTTTTCGGCAAGCTTGGGTTCACAACGCGAGAGCCTTGGATATCATGCGATCCCACAGCTTCTCTACGAGGAGTACGCTCGATCATTACCTGTGGGCTGTACTACTACTGTGATCCGCCCCCTAAACCATTCAGTACTGCAGCTCGCATCGCATCCTACGCGCGGCGAGACTTTTATACCGAGCTACGTAAAGGTTTGGAAGCTGTGGCCGTAGCATTGAGGGAACGTGGCTTCGAGGCTGTCGTGATGGCTGACTCGAATCGTCTTACCGACCGGCCTCCCGCTGTTGAGGCAGGTTTGGGGCGATACGGGAAGAACTCGATGGTTATAACGCACACTCATGGATCCTGGGTATTGTTGGGGTCTGTCTTGACTACAGCAGAACTCCCAGAGGGATCTCCTTCGAAGCCGGATTGCGGCCCGTGCCGCGCCTGCATGGTGAGATGCCCGACGGGTGCGATCGTCGCCGAGGGAGTAATCGACGCGCGCCGATGCATTGCGTATTTACTCCAAGCCTCTGGACCAATCCCTGAGGAGTTTCGCGGGGCTGTAGGCGACAGACTCTACGGTTGCGACGACTGCCAGAGCTGCTGTCCGTTAAACAAGGAGACCTCTATGCAGGATGACAGCGCGAAGCACCAACATGTTAGGGCGTTATCTGAAGAAAGCGTCCAAGCCGCGACTTATGAAGATTTTTGGGTCGACGCACGCTGGGTACTGCGGGCATCAACCCAAGTACTGAAGGAGCGTTTTGGACATTTTTACGTTCCGCGTCGAGATTTCGACTATCTTCGTCGAAATGCTTTGGTCGTACTCGGAAACTGCGGAGGGCAGGGCGATCTAAAGGCAGTAGAGGCGTTCAAGGGCTCACCGAAGCGCCTCCTTAGGGAGCACGCCGAGTGGGCTGTACGGCAAATTAGACGCCGGCTATCACAAGCTCACGTTGTTTCTTAGGCCACGTTGAAGGAACAAAGCCGGTTTTTGCATCAGATGAAAAGTTAAAAGATGTTTGAGGCAGAGGAAAGCAAAACACTTGAGATAGATGCACCCGTGGAGGTGGTATACGAGGTGATTACGGACTTTGAGCGATATCCCGAATGGGCTAGGTCGCTTAGAAAGGTGGTTGTTCACGACGGGTTGCGTTCTGGAGCCGAGGCTTGCGCTGATTCGGTAGCACCGAGCGGTGAATCATACCATCCGGCGGAGGTCGAGTTTTTTGGGGGAGCGATGGGGTTTCACGCGCGCTACCGGCTCCGGTACAAATTCGACCCTCCTACGAAGCTTGAGTGGGATCTAGTAGATGGCGAAGTAAAAGGATTATTCCTCAAGTTTTCTATCTCGTCCTTGAACGGCTCTTATGTGTTCGAGCCAACGCAAGACGGGAGAGCTCTCGCCACATATACCCTGCGAGTGGCGTTCCCGGTGGCTCTCGGGCCGTTGCGCAAAAAGGCAGAGGAGATTGTCATGGAAACCGGGTTGAAAGACCTCAAGTACAGGGCAGAGTGGCTGGCTTCAACTCGTCGAAACGGCTCCGGTTAGTTTTTCAAAGATTAGGTCGGTAAGCGTGCGACGCATCCTCGTGTACACCGGAAAGGGCGGGACCGGAAAGACCACAATTGCTGCCGCCACCGCTGCGTTGGTCGCAAGGCGGGGAATACGCACCCTCGCGATTTCTACCGATCCCGCGCATAGTCTCGGGGATGCGTACGACTGCAAATTAGAAGACAACCCTATCGAGATAGCTCCAAATTTGTTCGGACGGCAAGTGGAGGGCACGGCTCGTCTCGAAAAAGACTGGGGTGTGATACGTAACCAAGTGGCGGCGCTCCTGGATTGGGCAGGAGCTGATTCGTTAGACGCAGAGGAGCTGGCGATTCTGCCAGGACTTGAAGAGCTGTTTACTCTCGCCGACCTTGTTGACTACTACCGTAAAAACGAGTATGACGCGGTGATTGTAGACGCGGCGCCAACGGCGGAGACTCTGCGCCTTCTGGCTATCCCAGAAATACTGAGATGGTGGATGTCGACCGTATGGCCGGTAGGACGCGGACTAGCAAAGGTGGTGCGTCCGGTAGTGACGAGAGTGTCATCGATGCCGTTTGCTTCAGACGAGGCCTTGGATGCCGCCGAAGACCTTTACGAGCGCATACTCGCAGCACATGGCCTTCTCTCCGACCCTTCTATTACATCGGTGCGCCTAGTGTTCAACGCCGAGAAAGTCGTGCTCGCCGAAACGCGCAGAACTTACACGTACTTGTGCCTTTTCGGGTATCCCGTAGATGCAATTATCGCAAACAAGCTGGTCTCATCAGTAGATGGTGCAATATCAGGAGAGAGTCAACTTCTCGAATCATTACGTCAGCGTGAGATGCGCTGGATCGAACAGGCAAAACGAGACTTCGAAGGTATGACGATGCTGGAGTGCCCGTACTGTCCGGAGGAGCCCGTAGGAGTGGAAAAGCTTGTGCGTCTTGGCGAGAACGTTTATAGAGACTTGGATCCGCTCGCCACCTATGGGGGAGTAGATACGATGGAAATGTTTGCCGATGGCAACACGGCTTTCCTTCGGATATTTTTGCCACTCACCAAGAAAAAAGACATAGATGTTTACCGGAAGGGCTCCGAGCTTTACGTAAGAGTTGGTGAATACACTCGCAATATTCACCTTCCCCACTCGCTGGCTAGGCGAAAGCTGGAGTCGGCACGATATCGAGACAGCCGCCTAGTGATCGCGTTTTCAGGGAATAGAACGAGAGCAGAGGCTTTCTCTGATGAGGGTACGTCTCAGGAGGACCGACGATGACAATACGAGAGCGAGGCTCAGCACATCCTATTCCCGAGGGACGTAGTGCCGAGTGCTTCCAGACTCAGAGAAGTCTACTTAAGACGAGATTCAGCGTGTTCGACGGTGGGGGCGATGGGGCGGCCGTGGCAGAGCCAGATATGGAGCTGCGATCGGGGGAACACCGATATCACTCGGAGTGTTATGCATGCCCGGTTGGTGAGGCATTCAGAAATGTCTCGCAAGCAGCCAGGAGCGAGGCCATAGAGGGATTGATAGACGCACTGGCGGAGCTGGTACGAACAGGTAGCAAGTTGTTGGAGAGTATAGCCGCCTGGGCAACATCTGCTCAGAACCGTAGTGGTGACGAGGTTATAGAGCGCGTTTGTGTGGAGTGAGTGAATCGTGGCAGGTGAACACAGTTTGAACGTAAAAACAAAGAACAACGGGACAGTGATTCTTCCCCAGCCACTTCCCATATTGCCGCTACGGGACATGGTTTTATTTCCGGAGATTGTGGCGCCTGTGATGGTGGGGAGAGAGTCTTCCAAGCGTCTTATCGATGAAGCTTTATCTGGGCAAAAAATCATAGGTGTGGTGGCTTTAAAGAACGCTCATGTTCCCGATCCCGAGGCAGACGATTTGTACAGGGTGGGAACAGTCGCTCGAATTCTTCAAATGTTCAAGTTTCCAGATGGAACCATGCGCATTGTCGTCGAGGGACTCGCTCGGTTCGAGATTGAGCAAATCGTTGCGACGACACCGTACTTTCAAGCGAAGGTCAAAATTGTCGAGGTTGAGCCTCGGAGCTCGGAAAAGATCGATGCTTTAGTCAAAGGCGTGCTCGGTACGTTCCAGAAGATGGTAGAGCTTGCCCCTTACATTCCGGATCAACTCTTTGCTGCCGCTATCAACATCTCAGAACCAGATAACTTAGCGGACTTTATGGCATCCAACATCAATGTATCGACTGAAGAGAGACAGGAACTTCTTGAGACCTATGACGTAGAGGAGCGGCTGGAAAAGCTGCTGAGGATACTCAACCGCGAGCTTCGGATCTTGGAGATGGGTTCCCAAATCCAAAAAGAAGTCGAATCCGAAGTAGAAGCCGGTCAGAGAGAGTTCTGGCTTAGAAAACAGCTCGAGGCGATTCGGCGAGAACTGGGCGAGATCGGTAAGGAAAACGTCGAGATCGAAGAATTTAGGAAGCGCCTCCAGGAACTCGACCTCCCCGAGGAAGCTAGAAAGGAAGCAGAGCGTGAGCTGTCTCGCCTAGAGCGAATTCCGCCGGTGAGTCCAGAACACTCCGTAATCAGGACTTACCTGGACTGGTTGCTGAATTTTCCGTGGGGAGTGCGGACTCAAGACAACCTAGACGTCGCCGCTGCAGAGGCGATACTGAACGAAGACCACTTCGACCTGGAAAAAGTAAAAGAGCGAATTCTCGAGTATCTAGCCGTTCGAAAGCTTAAGCAAGACATGCGGGGGCCAGTTCTGTGTTTCGTAGGCCCTCCAGGGGTGGGAAAGACCAGTTTGGGGAAGTCGATCGCGAGGGCTCTGGGGCGAAAATTTGTTCGAATGAGCTTGGGAGGGGTACGAGACGAGGCCGAGATCAGAGGCCATAGAAGAACCTATATCGGTGCTATGCCAGGCAGGATTGTACAAGCTATCAGGCGCGCCGGTACCATCAACCCCGTGATAATGCTCGATGAAGTAGACAAATTGGGTCTTGATTTTAGAGGAGACCCTGCAGCTGCTTTGCTTGAAGTATTGGATCCCGAACAAAACTCCAGCTTCAGAGATCATTATTTGGATGTACCGACAGATCTTTCGCAAGTTATGTTTATCGCCACCGCAAATATATTGGACACAATTCCTCCGACACTTCTAGATCGTTTCGAAGTTATTGAAATTCCAGGCTATACCGAACCGCAGAAATTGGAGATAGCAAAAGGATTTTTGATACCAAAGCAGCTGGCAGAGCATGGACTCAAACCGTCAAATTTATCTATTTCAGATGAAGCATTGCAGGGAGTGATCGAGGGATACACTAGAGAAGCTGGGGTCCGGAATTTGGAGCGCCAGATTGCTACTATTGCTCGGAAAGCAGCACTCAAGATTGCATCAGGGCGGCGCAAGGTTCGAGTCGATCGCAAGGATTTAAAGGAATATTTAGGTCCTCGGAAATTTAAAAAGACTGAGGCCGAAGAGGAGGATGCAATCGGTGTGGTACCAGGGTTGGCGGTCACCCAGACCGGCGGGGAAATTCTTTTCGTCGAGTGCCGTTTGGTGCCGGGCAAAGGTAACTTGACGCTTACTGGACAGCTGGGAGAAGTGATGCAAGAGTCTGCGCGAGCAGCCCTTACGCTAGCGAGAAGCTATCGGAAGGATCTTGCAGTTCCGGAGGACTGGTGGGACAAGTACGACGTTCATATTCATGTACCAGCTGGAGCTGTTCCAAAGGATGGACCGTCTGCCGGGGTGACTATGGTAACGGCTCTGATATCTGCTATCACAGAGACGCCTGCGCGCCGGGACATAGGTATGACCGGAGAAATTACGCTACGAGGAAGGGTTCTTCCCGTCGGTGGTATCAAAGAGAAGCTGCTGGCTGCGCTGCGGGGAGGCTTGACTCAGGTGATATTGCCTAAAGATAACGAGGCTGATCTCGACGAGGTGCCGGAATTTGTGAAAAAAAGTCTAAAGATCAGGTTAGTGAATACAGTTGACGAGGTCATCACGGCTGCGTTGGGAACTCCTAGAAAGAAACGCAAGTCAGCTACGAAAGTCGCTTGAACACAAATGGGAAGGATAGACACCTACCGTTGAGTTTGTGTTGAACGGGTCTGGTCGCTGTTTCAAATTGTCAGGCTAGACTCCTAGTGTGTTCATCCAGAATTTCAGTGCTTTTCAACCCGACAGTGGAGGTAAAAAGTGGAAGTTCGCTATGAACTTACCGAGTGCGATGTCAAGGAACTAGCGGCATTTAGATCCGAAAAGTATTTTGTGCTTTCTCTCTACTTAGACCTTTCGGTAACTGATTTTCCTACTAAAAAGGATCTTGAAGAGGAGGCAAATTCACTTCTTCAATCGGCTGTTCG